>VXRI01000112.1 GCA_009838595.1 Chloroflexota bacterium
TCCATGGAGCGGGAGTAGGCGTGGGAGTGATGGGGTGCGTTTCTTGCTCGACGAAACTTGCAAGCATCAAGTCGCGCTGTTTGTCGTATTCATCAAGGCTGTGTTCGCACACGCCGCCATTTGCCACAAAGCCGTAAGGCTTGGACGGATAGAAGTTTGACAGGAAAATCAGGCTCACTTCGTCGGAGACGCAATACTCATCGGACGACTGCCATCGGTATGCCAAATAATAATACTCGCGCCCCGGATCCTGTCGTAGTTGAAATGCCATTATCTCGAACACATCCCACGCTTCTTCGCTTGCTTGTTCTTCCAAGAAGTCACGCTCCGATTCCGCATGTTCTTCAAGAGTCCAATCATTGCCTAATTCGTAGGTAGAAATCTCTATCGCGCCCGTGCGTTCCTCATTCCAAAACTCAGAATCTCCGTCCTCTGTCTCCTCTTCAAGATACCAACCTGGGGTTATATCCAGCCCGTAGCCGTAATTGGCGTTGCGATAGGTGGTTACTTGCCCCGGAGTTGGGGTAGGCTGAAGTGCGTGCTCGCCTTTTTTCAGGCTATCCATCCTGCTTTTAAGTTCGTTTACGGCAATGGAAAAACCGATGTTGTCAACGGGACTTCCGTCGGATAACGCTAGTTCGGCATAGTTCACGCCCACCACTTTTCCGTCGCGGCTCACCAATGGCCCCCCGCTGTTGCCCGGATTTATTGCGGCATCGGTTTGCAGCACTTCGACGCTGCCATCTAGCCTTCTTGCTGAGATGATGCCCCTAGTTACAGTTGCCGAACTACCAAGTTCATAACCCAACGGAAACCCTAACGCGATTACATCGTCGCCTACTCGAACATCGTCAGAGTCCCCTAGATTCATAACCATGAACCTTGCTGCGGCTCTTATTTCCACAATGGCAAGGTCGGCTTTCTCATCAACGCCAAGTACATCCCCATAGTATTCTGTGCCATCGGACATTACGACAATTACGGTGTCATACCCCTCTACGACATGTTCGTTCGTAACCACCAGACCATTTTCGTCAACAATGAAGCCTGTGCCACTGCTCGTATCCGTTTCGATATAGACGAGACTGCGTTCTATACCTTCTATCATCTGCGCCAGCGTTGGAGTTGGCAGCGGCACAGGAATTGGCGTTGGCGTGAAGGTTGGCACGCTAGTAGGCGTTAGTGTGTGCGTCGCCGTTGGAAGTGGCGTATGAGTTGCGGTTGGCTCCGGCATACTCGTCGGCGCCGGCGTCGCAGTGGGTGCGGGAGTGGGAACCGCAGGCGGCTCCGGCGTGGGCGGAATAGGCACGGGCGTCGAGGTTGACGCCGCCTTTGCCAGCGCGTTTGCATCGATGGTTGCTTGAACGCCTGCCGCTATTGTGGCGTCAACATCCACCGCAGGCGTGGATTCGCCGCAGGCAACTGCTGCTAAGGCTGCCAGCAACACCATAACAAGCGGCAAGCCCGAAGCAATTCTATTAACCGGCATTCAAAGAAACCCCCTTCAACAGCGCTAATGGTATTGAAGGGCTAATTTGAACTGATAGCATAAAGAGGTTCGTTTTTCATTTAACCTTCGCGCTATATCAATGGTTCGCATGAATTCGACGCAGGGAAATTATCAGATACGCTCCCATTCTTCGCGGGTAATACCGGCATGTTAGAGTATCCTTGCGAGAACCCCCTGCCGATGTTGCCGCTGTGTGGATTGGGAATATATACCTTACGGCGTCCTCTTCTCATGTATTGATGATTTCAACCAGGGTAAGGCCCGCTGAATCCCAACTGCCTCAGGTAGCGTATCAAGTCTCTTCGATGGATGGGAGCTAATCTGGGCATTAGACCGCTTCCGATTTAGGCGTCTGCATGACTTCAATAATTATGCCGTCCACTTCAGGAAATGGGTCATTGAACTGCAATCCCAAGATAATCCAGCCCTCAAGCACACTCTGCAACTGAGACCTACAACCTTCCAATGTCTCATGATTGGCATACACGCCCTGAATGCCGGGGATTTCGCTGTAATAGCTCCCGTCGTCTTCCAAAATCTCGTACTTCGCTTTTCGCATCGCCGCGGCTATGTAATCGGTCAGCATGTTTCGACACCTCTCACTGATTTCCATCGCCAATTATATGGCAAGCGTGACGTTGGCGCACAGGATGATTATAAGGGATAAACACCAGTAACAAGGGGGCAAGCGCATCACGCATCACGCACACATCGAAACCCCAGATTGCCGGTGGAACTGTCTGGCGTGTTGGATGTGCGCGCCGCGACGCGGTAGCGGTTGCAGTATGAATCGTGGCAGAGGTATGAGCCGCCGCGAATGGTCTTTGCCTGTCCCGCCGGGGGGCCCTGCGGGTTGTCACTAGGCGCATTGATGTGAAATGTGGGACTGAACCAGTCCGCCGTCCACTCCCAGACATTGCCCGATACATTGTACAAACCGTAACCGTTAGGCTCGTAGGCATTCACAGGCGCAGTACCCTTGTAGCCGTCGTCGGCGCTGTTGTCGTCGGGAAACGCGCCCTGCCAGATGTTGCAGCGATGCTCGCCGCCGGGCGTCAGCTCGTCGCCCCATGCGTAGCGCTTTTGCGCCAGGCCGCCCCGCGCCGCATACTCCCACTCCGCCTCGGTCGGCAGGCGCTTGCCAGCCCATTTGCAGTATTCCATGGCGTCGTTCCAAGATATGTGCGTAACCGGATGATTCCAGCGCCGCTTGAGATTGGAGCCGGGCCCCTCTGGCCTGCGCCAGTACGCGCCGTTGATGACCCACCACCACGGAGCTTCCGCCGCCGCCTGATTCGCCGCGCCCCGCGCCTTAGCGCCAACGAACATGTGGAATACGAACGACCAACCAAAACGCTCTGCTTCCGTCTTATAGCCTGTCTCACGCGCGAACCGCTCAAACTGATTATTCGTAACGGCGCAGGTATCCATATAAAACGGATTGACGCGAACGCTGCGTATGGGACCCTCGCCATCCGCGGAAAAGCCGGACGGGTCGTCCGCGCCCATAAGAAATTCGCCGCCGGGGATGAGCGCCATGCCGTTTATGCTGCCGGTTGCGGGTCGTGGCTTGTCGGCGACAACGGTAGGCACGGTCGTCGGCTGATCCGTGGGCATGCGGGCTGCGGCGCAGCAAGAGGATGATTGGTCTTGCATAGGGTTACCTTGGGCGCTGTATTAAAGTCAGTTCAGGGACATCATCAAAATTTCTATCCTACAACTAGCGGTCGTTGGCAGTCATTTTATCTACATCTTCAAGAGTAAGCAGACCATGCTCCAGACCACGCATAAGCACATACGGCTGCAACACCGGATCTGTAAACCTGTATCTATAGCTATGGGATGCTCCAAGTTTTTGGAGTGCTGCACCACGCCTTTCTTCACAGAGACCATGCAAGTATCTCGCAATGACAGAGACACTTTGGGTACTATTCATGATGTAAGAATAGGGGATTCGCACATCGGCGGGGCGGAAGTATCCGAGTCGGTCGGTCGGCGCTAAGGCACACGCAAGAAGTGCCTGAAAATAATAGCTTTGTCTTCTGGGACTGGCGGTCGCCAAGTCGAACTGGCGCAGAACTGTTTGCTGCGACTCATTAATAACTGTCTTGATTGCTTCTCCGACATCAGACAGTTCTATTGCGCGCCTTTCGTTGTCTATAGCTATACGGCCGGACGCTAAACCGAGAGCGTGAACATAGTGCGGTAAGCCAAGGGACAACTTGGACGTTTGTGCAATTGCATCCTCGGATATTTCCATCCCTACAGATTCGATTCCACCTTTTACGATTTCTCCTAGTTCATCATGTGTCATCCTAGGCAAGTGAATCTGAACGAGGCAGCGATTTATGGATTCGTGCTCGGTGATGAGATCATTAACATCGTCTGCGACGCCGACAAGAATCAGGGTCGTATCAACGCTGAAGTCTGAAAGGGTTTTTATCGTATCTGCAAACAGACCGTCTATGTCAGGGTCTTCGATACGGTCGAACTCGTCGACTATGAGTATGAACTTGCGCTCTTTATCGCTGCGAAGAGTATCAAGCACATCGTACAAAGTTAGTGCGTTGTATTCGTGTTTTGGGAGAAGTTCGACTTGCTCTAACAGGCTGTTCCATATCTCCTTATAGGTAGTCTGCCTGTAGCAGTTGACCCTTGCGCTAGCTATGGTTTCCGATGTGAATGGCTCAAGGAATGTTGATAGCACATTGGCGAGTGAAGTCTTGCCAACGCCTCGCTCTCCGTAGATTATGGCATGCTGACCATCCTGATTGACGACATCTACAAGTTGTCGCATTACGGTGCGACGTCCACGGAAGAAGTCACTGCGGATGATAGCTGCAGCTGGGCTGAATGCTTGGCTAAGCTTAATGTCCAGTTCTTGCCATTGGAATATCTCATCTACCATGTACATAATTGTATAGTAGTACCTAAAAAATGCAAGTGAGCGCGCATTATACTAGGTAATTTGTTTATCACTGTGCATGCCGTGTACATTGCTACACAGTATTCTACGGCAACAACAACCGCCATCCTCTGTTGTTTGCAAACTGCAGCATTGTGTACATATCACACCGGAATTTGTTTGTCACTGTGCATACCGTGCACATAACTGCACAGTATTCTACGGCGACAACAATGCCATCCTCTGTTGTTTGTGAATTACAGATACATTTAACGGATGGAACAAATTCTTGTCAGTGCACGCTGTATCTACTCCATCAACGCCTGATATGTCGCAATCTGGAACTCGCGGCGCAGGGCGTAGTGCGAACTGGGCATGAACTGCGTCAGCAAGATGGCTATCAGCTCTTCTTGCGGGTCGATCCAGAATACGGTGCTCGCCGCGCCGCCCCATGAGTAGATGCCGTTCGAGCCGATGATGCCGTGCTGCGCAATGTCCATCACCACGCGGAAACCGAGACCGAAGCCACAGCCCTTCGTGTCGGACGCGTTGCTCTGCCCGACGGCGAAAGGACGCATGTCTTCGGTCAGGTGATTGGAGCGCATCATCTCGACTGTCTTTGGCGCGAGCAACCGCGCATCGCCCAGAACGCCCCCGTTCAGCAGCATCCGGCAGAAGCGCATGTAGTCGGACGCGGTTGACACCAGACCGCCACCACCCGAAAAGAGCGTGTGCGCTCGCGCATGCCTGTCCACCAAGTCGTTGTGAAGGGGCGCAATGCCGCCATTTGCCGATGCGCCGTACACCGTAGCAAGCCTGTGCAGCTTCTCTTCCGGCGCGTAGAAGGATGTGTCAGGCATGCCGAGCGGCATGAATATCCTGTCTTTAAGGAAGCGGTCGAACGACACGCCGGACACGACTTCCACAAGGTAGCCGAGAACATCGGTGGCGAAACTGTAGCGCCACTTCATGCCGGGCTGCGTAACCAGCGGTAGTCTGCCCAGCTTCTCGACCATCTCCTGCAGAGTGCCGTCGGGAGGGGTGATGTTCGCCTTGCGGTACATCTCTTCGACCGGGCTGTCTTGGTGGAAGCCGTAGCTCAACCCCGATGTGTGCGTCAGCAGGTGTCGCACCGTGATTGGCTGCCGCTGCTCCACAAGGCGCATGCCCGTCTCGCCCATGCCGTCATAGACTTTCATGCTGGCGAGTTCCGGGATAAACTTGCCCACAGGATCGTCCAGCGCAAAACACCCCTCTTCGTACAGCATCATCACCGCGACGCTAGTAATCGGCTTGGTCATCGAGTAGAAACGGAAGATGGTGTCGCGCTCCACGGGCGCGCCGCTGTCGAGGTCCAGCACGCCATAAGGCTCGAAGTGAAAGACCTCGCCGCGCCGTGCGAGCATTGTCAGCCCGCTTGCCAGCTTGCCCTTGTCTATGTAGCCCTGCATGAACTTGTTCACGCGGCTCAGACGCTCAGACGAAAACCCAACCGATTCCGGCGATACTACGCCCATAATTCACTCCCCCGTTAATCGATATTCCACTAATCTTGTTCATTCATGATAATTCATGACAGTTTAAGCTACGCTACGCCCAGCTGCTCCGCCATTCGCAGCATCGCGCGCGCAGTCTGCTCGTGCGCGATGTCCACCATGTCGCCGCCAAATGTTACAGCCGCGCCGCCCGTCTCGCGCATCTGCTCCATCGCGTCCACAAGCCCGCGCCACTCGGCTATCTCCTCTGCCGATGGCGTGAAGACCTCGTTAACCACGGGCACATGGTACGGGTGTATGAGGCTCATACCGTTGTAGCCCAGCCGTTTCAACTCGCCGGCGTAGGTTCGCAAGCCGTCGAGGTCTCGAATGTCGAACCAGCCGCCCGATATGGGGAACTGCACGCCCGCCGCCCGTGAATCCACCAAGACTTTCGAGCGGATGAACAGCGTTTCCATGCCCTCCGGCGTCCACTGGTAGCCGATGGATCGCGCCGTATCGCCGCCCTTGCCTCCGCTGCCGCCCATATGCGCGATGCGCTCGGACGCGCAGGCGATGTCGTATGCGCTGCGGATGCCTGCCGCCGTTTCCAAGCCCGGGTCGATGAATATCTTGCCCACTTCTGCGCCCGCCTTACGCTCGAAAAAGCGCAGCAGCACATCAACCTCGACCACATCGGCGGGACATTGCACCTTCGGCAGTGTGATACCGTACAAATTCGGCTGCGTAATCGCCTCCAAGTCAAAACCCGTAATGCCGGTCTCCAACGGATTGACGCGCACGAACAGCGTCTGCTCAGCGCCGATTTCGGCGATCATCCTGCCGACAATCTCGCGCGCCGCGTCCTTTTCCTGCGGCGGCACCGAATCTTCAAGATCAAGGATAAGCGCATCCGCGCCGTACTTGGGCGCTTTGCGTATCCAGTCCTCCTTGTTGCCGGGCACGAACAGCACCGAGCGCAGGGGCTTTGCTTCGTATTTCATTGTGATGCTCCAAAGTTATAGCTGGGGCTGAATTTGATAGATGGGATACAGAGGAGTGTTTCATTCCAATGCGCCGCCCGCATACTGGAACTCATATCGTATGTCTCCGTGTTCATCCCGAAACATCTGAAACTTGATGCCTATGGCGTCACCAGTGGACAATGTAGCATGTCCCAAACACTTCACGAGGTCGGGCGAACGAGACATTTCCCGAACGTCTTGTATTTCCAGTATCCTGGACCAGTCGGATTTAATCCATTCTAAAGTATTGTCGCAGCCTAACGCCGCCGATAGACTACCATCTCGTTCGGACGCAAGGATCTCGCGGCGACCGAAAGCCTTGTCTATGTCAGCGTCAAGCTCGATAGCCTTGTCGAAGTCCACAATCGCAGCGCCATAATCATCCCTATTGAGATAGGCAAACCCACGCTCATAGTAAGCGCCGGCATAGTCTGGGTTCAATTCAATATCCTTGTCAAAGTTGTCAATTGCCCTGTCGTAATCCCCTTTGTTGGCATAAGCAAGCCCTCGTTGATAGTAAGCGTCGAAGTGTTCAGGATCCAGTGCGATTGCCCTGTCAAAGTCGACAATCGCTCCGTCGTAGTCACCTTGTGAGGAATAGGCGCGTCCTCTTTCGTAATAAGCGTCTATGTGGTCTTGGTTCAGCCCGATTGCCTTGTTGTATTCGAAAATCGCGGTCTCATAGTCGCCTTTCGTAGCAAAGGCAAGTCCTCGACGGTATTGAATGTCTCCTCGGCGATAGTATGTATCCGATACGGAGGTCACAGTTGGCGCGGGAGTACGAGTTGCAGACAGCGCGGGCGCAACCGTCAGAGCGACCTGAACGGCAACTATATCGGGCGTATCCATAGGTGATTGGGTAGGCGTAGGCGTCGCTTCCGTACCTACCGATTTTCCGCAAGCCGCCAGCATGGTTACGCCAATGGCAACGGCCAACAACTTCCTAGTAACCATTGGTGCTAGTTTAAGACATAGTTGAAAAAGCCACGGGGATGCGC
>VXRI01000115.1 GCA_009838595.1 Chloroflexota bacterium
GTCTGCCGAGCCAAAGAGTCGTATCCGAATGCGGGGCTTCGCCTTTGAAGCGCCGCGGCATCCGTATGCGGGAACGAAGCGGCAGGCAGGCAAGGGGATGCTGTCGATGATGTAAAACTCAGGGTCAAACGATGTATGCGCCAGGATGCCTTGCCATACCAGTTCCTTCACCGAGCGCAAGTTGGCTGCCTGTCTGACGAATATAGTGCGGTGCAGCGTTCTTAGCGTGGGGAAGAAGTGCGAGTAGTGGAGTCGAAAGTAATAGAAGATAGCCTTGTCCTGATGCAGACGCAGATACTCGCCCACAACCTCGATCAGGACAACTAAATCTGATTCCTGGTGCGTTGTTCCACTTTCATGAGAAGGGACTATCGCCTCTGATTCGGACAAACGGCCCTCTTCGGCGCCATCATTATTTGTTACTTTGCATATTTGAATCAAGAAGAACCGATATGCCCACTAGAATTGCGGCGACGCATCGCCGCAATTACTTCCGCCGATGCGCCATACTCGTCGATAGCAGATGCCATATCTTTTCCCACAGCCTCTCAGTCAGAAGCAATTGCGCGCGTCCGCCTTGTTTGGATCTTCGTCTGACGACAGATAGTAGTAGGTGTTGAGAGTGACGCCAAAGTCAAATATGCGCGCGACGCCTTCTAATAATGATAGACGAGCCTGCTACCCCCTGACATTCTTCCCTTCTCCTTGCCGTTTCTTCATTTCTTTATTTCTATTATTACCGTAGGCAACCTTTGGAAAAATCTTTGTCATATCTTTGTCATATATCGGTTAAAGTTCTACCAGACAATACTTTTCGGTCAACCTACATCCCGCCTGTGCTATCCTATACGCAGTTTGTATCGTTGTATTATCCGGCGGCAACAACCCGACATAGCAATCGGAGCAATAACCCAATGCCCTATTTACTCAGCCGCGTCGCAGTCGGCGCGATGCTCGCAATTCTCATCGCAGCAACTCTAACCGGCTGTTCGCAGCAGCCCGAACCACAGCCTACAGCGGTTCCTACGGCTGTTCCACAAGTTCCTACCGCCGCTCCACCCGTGCCAACTTCCGTGCCAGTATCAATGCCAACACCTGAGCCAGCGCCAACCGCCGCTCCCGCTGCGACTGCTGCGCCACAGGCATCGGCGACTCAACCTACGGCGACAACTGCGCCGGCGTCCACTGCTACGGAGGCACCCGCGACTGCGCCGGTTGCAACGGCGTCATCGAGCGGCTCGGGGACGAATCACTTTGTTCTTGAGGAAGGCACTGTTGCACGGTACAGGATCGATGAAGAGCTGGCGGGCAGAGGATTCTTCACCGCCATCGGCGAGACTACCGAGGTCGTGGGGCGCGTCGTGTTCGATGACAATGGCGGTGTTGTGGCGGACGGCAGCGCTATCGTTATGCAAGCCGCATCTCTTACGACTGACAGCGACCGCCGCGATGGCTATGTCCGCGAGCGAACTCTGCTGACATCGGAATATCCCGCGATTGTGTTCAATCCCACTTCGACTGCAGGGCTGCCATCACCGATCAGCGACGCAAGCGGCACGGTCGAGTTCACCATCACTGGCGATCTGACTGTCCGCGACCAGACTCGCGAGGTAACTTGGAATGTCGTCGCGGAGTTCGGCGATACGATAAGCGGGCTGGCGAGCGTGGTGATTAGCTTCGAGCAGTTCGGTATAGACAAACCTAGTGTCGCGGTCGTGCTCAGCGTGGAAGATAGTTTCCAGCTAGAGTTGGAGTTCGTGGGAGCGTTCGAAGAAGCGGGCGCGATAAATGTCGATGGCGCGGACAATACGGCGTATTCGCAGTTTCTAGGCGATGAGAACGCGCCGGTAACGGTCATCGAGTTCTCGGACTTCCAATGACCATACTGCCGCACATTCGCCCTCGGGCCAGGGCGACAGATTATCGACGACTATGTGGCATCGGGCGATGTACGCTTCGTGTATCGCCACTTCATCGTCATCGGGCAGGAGTCCATCGTTGCCGCGATGGGCACGGAGTGCGCTGCCGAGCAGGACATGTTCTGGGAATATCACGACGCCATCTTCGACAATTGGGACGAGGCGCGACAGAACAGGTTCGGTCTATCTTGGCTGCAATCCACCGCCGAAAGCCTGGAACTGGACTTGCCGGCGTTTATGGATTGCCTCAATAGCGGCCGCCACTTCGAGCGCATCCGCGCAAGCCAGATTGACGGCATGGGACGCGGCATCAGAGGCACGCCCTCCGTGTTCGTCAACGGAGAACGCGTGGGCGGACCGGACTACGAGGTCTATCGCACCGCTATCGAAGCCGCGCTTGAGGAAAGTAATCAGTAGCCAGTTATCAGTATTCAGTCAAGCGATGCCGCAAGAGCATACCTGAACACCGATAACTAAAAACTGCTCTACTCGTCGTACACGGTGGTTTGGCTGGTGGGGTGCGTTAGTGAGATGTGCGAGAAGTCTTCGCCATCGACTGCGCCGTGCCAATGACGCTCGCCGGCAGGGATCAGCGCCGTGTCGCCTTCGCCTACCTCTATCTGCTCCGAGTCGGTGGCTACATAGCCCTTACCGCCCAGCACGAACAAAATCTGGTCGCTCGTGTGCGTGTGGAACTTGTTCTTCGCGCCGTTGAAGAAGCTGACCTTGTTGAAGTTAAAGTCGCCGCTCATGCCGTCGCCGACAATCCCCTCGCCCGTAACCTTGCCGCCGTAGAATATCGGCGCGTCCGAGCGGTCTTCCGGCTCATTCTGCCCATTTCGGATAATCTGCATATCGTCCTCCGTTCTCGCTAATGTTGAATCGATTTAGGTTACTCGCCATCGCCCATTATATCATCCCAATATACTTCATCCCCATATAGCCTTGCCCGTCCTGCCCATCGACATTAGCTGGCAATGCTACGCTTGGGGTTGCTCGCCAGTATCAGCGACATTGCGCCCGTGAAGAACAGAGCGGCGACCAGCAGGAACGCGATGCGGTAGCTGCCCGTCGTGTCGAATGACCATCCTGCCAAGATTGGACCAAGGAACGACGATATACCCATCGTAATGCTCATCACGCCCATGATGCTGCCGTAGAACTTGACGCCGAATGCGTCCTGCACGCTTAGCGGCGTGAGCGCGCCGAACGCGCCCAGAAAGAAGCCGAAGCAGCCCACGACTATCCATACAAGCGGCAGTTCCGCGCCCGTCCACAGCATAGGCAGCGATACGGTAACGCCGGCATACAGCGTTAACAAGACGAGGAAGCCTGCCTGTCCTAGCAAGTCAACCATCAGAGCGTATCGCGCCGTGATTCTGTCCGCGAGCAAGCCCATGAAGAACTTGCCGCACATGCCGCAGCCCGCCAGCAGGCTCAGCGCAGACGCCGCCACTCCGGGAGATATGCCCTCTTCGGTCAAATGCGCGGCGACCTGGGTTAGCACGGCGGTGTATGTGAATGTGCCGAGCGTCATCGCAATCATTATTGCGTAGAAAGCCTTCGTGCGCACCGCCTCGCGCAGCGACCATCCCGTCAGCGTTACAGGCGCATCATCGGCGGCGCCCTCACTGAATGCCGCATCCCTGCCCCGGCTCCGTATCTGCTCCCTTGTGGGAAATTCTCGCACCACGGCGAGCGCGTAAATTGTCATCAGGATGCCTATTACGCCGAACAGCAGATATGTCCCCTGCCACGGAGACAGGCTTATGAACGCCCAGTGCCATGACAAGCCCAACGCAAATGTCGTGATATAGGGAAAGGTCATGCCGCCGAAGTTGTTGCCCATGAGCGTTATGCCCATCACGCGCCCGCGCGAACGCTGAAACCAGATGCCAACGAGCCGGCCGGCGGGCAGAATTGACGCGCCGGAAAAGCCAAGATACTGAATGAAACTTAGCGCGTACCAGTGCCAGAGTTCGGTCATCATCGGGCGCAGCAGATAGCTGACCACTATGAGCGCCATGGATGCAACAAGGATGTTCTTCGCGCCGTGTCTGTCCATGATGTAGCCAAGATATGGCGCGATGAAGCTGCCCACGGCGGTGAACGACAATGACAGGTTTATCTGCGTGCGCGTCCAGCCGAACTCTTGCTCCAGCGGCTCGATAAGCAGCCCAAAGGCGTACTGCCCCGACCCGACGGTAAGCATAGCGGCAAGAAACGGCGCGGATATGACCCACCAACCAGCGTAAATGGAAATCGGTTTGGGACGCAACGCGCGCATAATTTTAAGCATAGGTAGCAAGTATATCAGTGTTCCCAAGAGGATGGACAGGATAGATAGGAATAGCACGATTGTGATATAACAGACTGACATACCGACATTCCCTCGAAGGAGATTTACATGGCTGACGACTTTAGAATCGCGCTCATAGGGCAGGCTGCATTCGGCGAGAGCGTGTTGAATGCGCTGGTGGAGAACGGAGAGAACATCGTGGGCGTGTTTTGCCCGCCGGACAGGGAAGGCAGACCGTCCGACCCCATAAAGACCGCCGCAGAAACGCACGACATCCCCGTGCTGCAGTTTCGCCGCATGCGTAATCAGGACTGCATAGACGCTTTCGCGGCGCTTGACGCAGACCTGTGCGTGATGGCGTTCGTAACCGACATCGTGCCGGACTCGATACTTGAAGCGCCCACCCACGGCACAATTCAGTATCATCCGTCGCTGCTGCCGCTGCACCGCGGTCCAAGTTCTATCAATTGGCCCATCATTTTCGGCAGGGAAAAGACGGGGCTGACGGTATTCTGGCCAGACAAGGGATTGGACACCGGTCCAGTGCTGCTGCAAAAGGAGGCCGAGATAGGACCGGACGACACGCTCGGCTCGGTGTATTTCGGCAGGCTGTTCCCGATGGGCGTGGACGCGATGGTCGAGGCTGTTGATATGGTCAAGGCCGGCGCCGCGCCGCGCATTGAACAGAACCACGATGACGCCACTTACGAAGGTTGGTGCCGCGCTGAGGATGTGGTCATAGACTGGGACAAGCCGGTCGGCGAGATTTACAACATGATTCGCGGCAGCGACCCTAGCCCAGGCTCCGGCTCGACATTTGGAGACGACAGCGTGCGATTCTTCCGCGCGAGCAAGTCCGACAGCGATGCAGGCGGCGCGCCCGGCGAGGTTACGGAAATCACGGACGATGGCTTCCGCATCGCGGCGAACGGCGGCTCTATCTTCGTGGGCAGAGTACAACAGGGACGCCAGCGCAAGGTCAACGCATCCGAGTGGATTGAAGCAGTCGGCTTGAAGGTAGGGGATAGTTTCGGCGCGTAGTCAGGGGAATCGCCCTTTATCGGCGCAATAGAAGTTACTCTCATCATTGCGACCTGAGACCTGTAACTGATGCCCGTAATTAAGGCTACAACTGAGACTTGCGCCTCTAATGGCGGCGGAAGTACAGCATTGTAAATGAAGAGATTACTAGGTTCTGTTGACATTTCACAGTTACATCCCGCCACATTCATACAAAAGCAGGAATCTAGTGCTTGCGAACGGTGTCAACGAGATAGAAATAGCCACATTGTGAGGTTCTAGGTTCCCGTGTTCACGGAAATATCTCAAATGTCAACAGAGCCTAGGCGCTATAGCGCCCTTGGCGCTGATATTAGCGCTGGCAGTTGTTTGGAGCGGCGCTGTCTCCGATCTGAACGCCGAAACTTCGGATGAAGTCATTCTTGCGTCGCGCGTAGCCTTGCAATCTGACGACGACACAGATTACGACGAGGCGGACGAAGACACCATAACCGCCACCGCGACGGCAGCAGGCGACTTGACGGCGACCGCATCCGCTACGGATGACGGAGCATCGGAGTCGGCTACCGATACCGCAGACGCCACAGATAACGACGGCTATGATACGGATGTCAACACCGACCACGACGGTACGGACAGCGACGGTATCGACACGCCAACGCCCGGAGGCGACACTGACGACGATGATGATTCCGCCGACAGCGACAATTACAATAGCTAGAGCATGACACTTGGATCGCTCACTCCCATACCGATATATCCGCAGTTCGACTTTGAGGACAGGGCACTTAAAGGCCTGCCTAATCTTTTGGACGGCGGATGGGTCTGGCAAGAGTATCGCGCGCGATTTGGCGGCGAATGGGATAGCGAGCCGTATCATCTCAGGGTCCGACAGTTCAGCCACACCCCGGTAGGAGCGCTGTTGTTAGCTACTTAGCGGCGTGGGCTCCCGAAGAGTTTATCCCTGATGAGCAGTTCACGGTTGAGATTAGGCAAGGCGAGGCAGCCAACCTGTATCGATACCCTGATGATCCGCACCTGCCCGGGCTGAACGAAGCTGCGTCTGTCGAATCCGCGTTGCGGCTTGTTAACAGACATGTTCTGTCCATCCCAGCGCGACACACGCGAGTGGACATGGTTAGGTATAGACTGGGCAACCGCGCTGTGCTGCGCCATAGAATCGGCAAAGTTCGTTTCTATGTCCGCGTCTTGCTGCCTGAATCTCTTGCCCCTCAACTCCGGTCTATAGAGCTTGCCCAGCGTTCCGGGTTCGTTATTCCGCGCCTTGCCGGATTTTGGCGAGAGGGCGGCGTTATATGGATGGCGGAGATACCCGGCAAGAACATGCGGCGGCTCATACGGCGCGGATCTCATCCTAACCCTGAAATGCTCCTTGACGGGCTTGCGAAGCTGTGGGATGTGCCGATGCGAGATACGGATACACGACCGTTTAACTTATCGGGCGCGTATCGCCGGGCAAAGAGAGCGTCTTGATGAAGAAGCGGCGCGGCGCGCGCTGAATGACGCCGTTCTAGTATTGGATCCGTTCGTTAAGTCGTGGCAACCGTCTCATATCGCCCATAACACTTTTACGACGACCAGATGTTGCTCTTGCCCGACGGCAGGGTAGCATTAGTGGATTTAGAGAGTGTAGGTCCTGGCGATGCCATGCTGGATGTGGGAAACTTTTTGGCGCATCTGCGCTGGGGTTCTCACTTTGGCGGCAAGAAGGAAGCCGAATTCAAGGATTCATACCGCATCATCTTTCAGCAAGCCGCGTTGGAGCGCTGCGACTGGGATGATCGGAAACTCGCCCTGAGCGAGGCGGTCTGTTTGTTCAGGATATGCACGAACGCAATTCGCCATCCTCAACCCGACTGGCGTCGCAGATTGAAAGAAGGCTTGACCTTAGTGAACGACATTGTTGGCTGATGTGTCAGCCTTACATCCGCTCTCCTTGCAATCGTTCCTCTTGCATCCGCTCCCACTCGTCTCGCAGGATTTCCATTTGGACAAAGTCCAGGCCGCGCTTTCTCACCCGCTTGACTTGGCGGAATCCTGACTTGCCGAATGACCTCTGCGCACGGTGATTCCAGTCCAGCGTATGCAGATACACGCGCGTCAGGCCCGCCTGCGTGAAAGCGTATCGCAGCATCGTGTCCACGGCGTCCGTACCGTAGCCCTTGCCCCAGTAGGTGCGGTCGCCAATCATGATGCCCAACTCCGCTTCGCGGCGGCGCGAGTCTATGTCGTAGTACATGCAGTTGCCGATGTGCTTGCCAGTCAGGTCGTCGATGCCGAAGCGCTTGGAGCGCGCGCTTGGGTAGTCTATCTCTTCCTGCGAGTATCGCAAGAAATCGTTGTACGCCATATTTAGCGGACGTGTGGCGTCCAACTTGGCGAGCTCGTCGTCCACCCGCCAAGTGTAGTCGTTGAGTGCGTCCTCGATGCGCTTCTCCCGAAGCGCCACCTTCTTGCCTTCGAGAAAGATGGGTTCAGCCGGTTCGGGCTTTCTTCGAGATAAGCTGAAGGGCATTCTTAACAACTAGGACATCGTTATCGTGAGTCAGCGTCCTCGTGGCTTCCGGCACGGGAAGCCAGCGCACA
>VXRI01000313.1 GCA_009838595.1 Chloroflexota bacterium
TTAACGACCTCTACCGGCGGCGTTTCATAGACGAACCCCCCTTTAACAATCTTAGCAACTATCTTAAAGCCATCAGGAGCGCCAATTGCCTCTCCGGTAACAACCATCGGAATCTGCGGCACACTAGCTAGAGGTGTATCAGTCGCAGAGGGCACACCGCCCTGCGCGAATATGTCTCCATCCGGAACCGCGAACAGCGCCATAGCAAGCGCCAACACGCCCAAGAAGCCTACCAGTGAATAACCAATTTTCATAGATCACTTCTCTCACCCGGCGCAATATCGCCATGGGCTTCATTTCAAACTTGAACTTTTTCAGAACACAACCCTTATATTATAGCCAGCAATCGCCGATTTCGTCCATACAAATTACGCGGGTATGATTGCCATCCTGTCTTCTTCGACGCCCGGTAAGAGCATCAGCTACGCGCGCTGTTCAGCAGGAAAAGCACAAAAAAGCCCCCCAAACGAATAAACGAAAGGGGGGCTCTGCTTTATCTTAAAGTTGTCTTACACGCCTACTGTAGGTCGATTCGCAGTCTTGGGTGAACGGCTTCCCCGCCCGTAATCGAACGGGGAAGCATTTCGTTTAATCTTAGTCGCTGGAACCGCCGCTGCCTGCAACGCCGCCAGGCACCAAGGCAGTAGCATTCCTAACGAAGACCCAGTAACCGGAACCGATTAGCAGGTTCGTACCCATACCCGGGGACATCATGTCGCCGTCAAGCACCGTGTACCATTCGTTCCTGATGGTGTCGAAACCGAGCACTCTTGCTGCTTCGATGCCGTCCTCCAGGCTCTGCAGATACACTGCTGCGTCGATTGGCGTATTGTGGTCAAGAGCGTTGCCCTTAACATCCGTAACCGGGATCAGGTTCCAACCGGCGTACAGCGGGATAACCGGCGGCTGTATCGGCGTTCCGGTTCCGACCGCTCCGCCAGCCAGTCTCGGGATGTTAACTTCCCAATCCTGAATCGCGTCGCTGAGGATCCAGTAACCGCGCTGCCCAGTAATCTCTGTCAGGTCACCCTGCCATTCGCTGTCGAGCGTCTCGCGTACTGCGACCTGCCAACCACCCGGTACTATCGGGTTGTAGGTGTAAACGGTCCGTACTTCAACACCGGGGCCAATCACGCTGGCTATGCTGCTGTCCGCGGGCTCACCCGGCAGGGAAATAAGATTCCAGCCTGGGCTCAGCCGCTTCTCGAACGGATCCCTATCGCTAACCTCGAAGTCAATCTCCAGAGTGTCCTCAAGCTCGTTGCCGGCCTGGTCCATTGCCTGGATTTCCACCTCGTGGTCGCCGAGTCCAATGTTCTCAAGCGTAACCAAGAATGTCTGGTCGTCCGTTGTCCTGACGCTGTCCGTAATGTCCACGCCGTCCAGCACGAAGCTCGTAACTACGACATCGTCGAAGCTGTCCTCCGCGTATTCGCTGTTCTCGTTCATGCAGTTGGCGAGACGATAGTTGTCGCTCAGACTCGGCAGATCTTCGCACGCGACCCTGTCTTCGTAGCGGCGCGTGAAGTCGATCTCGAGGAACAGACGCGACCTATATTCGACTGACGGCTCATTGTCGGTGATGTCCACGCCACCCAACCGCACATTGGGCTTAGGCAGGTTGATGTCACCTTGGTAGTACACCGCGTCGTCCATGTTCACATCGCCGTCCGAGTCATAGAAATCGGTAACGACACTGTCAGGGTCAACACCTTCGCTGCCGGGGTTCTGCTGTGCAGAGCGGTCCTTACCAGCGATGTGGAAGTTGTAGTAGCCGGTGCCCTTAGGCTCGCCTACCGTGACGATCCACTCGGTGTTGGTAACCTTCTCAACGGTTGTCTTCAGGTTGTGGTCGGTGACAAGGTCGTTGTTCGCGCAGAGCGCAGACGTCTCACCGGAAGTGTTCATTGTAATTTCGCCGCGCTTGCGCTTGCCGTCGTGCATATCGCTGTCGCCGTCGCCGTTGTCGCAAGTCGCCGTGCCCTTGGTGTCAACACTGGCTGCGTCAACATACGATACGGTTACGGTCGGGCGCGCGGTGCTGAGGCGTTCGTCAACGGTTACATTGAACACTACCTCATCGCCGTCGCCTGCCAGCACTACATCCGGGTTCTCCGTGGTCTCGCGCGGGGATACGATCGATACTATCGTGAACGCCGGGGAAATCCAGTCGTCCGCTTCCGCTTCGCCATCGTCCTGCTCGTTGCCGGCGACATCTTCGATACCGTTCGGCACTAGCGTTACATCAGGCGTCTCGTCAGCTTGCAACTCGTCCTCGAGGTGTAGGAACACGGAAGTCTCGATGGACTGCCGCAAGCGAAGTCCGTCAGCATTCCTGTACCTTAGCTCGCCGCCGCTCGCGTACCTGCTGGTGTCCGTCCAGTCATCAGGCTGCTCATATACATGCGCCGCCACGATGGTATGGCCTTCAACCACGAAGTCGTCGATCTCAACCGTTGCGGGATTCAGCTGTGTCAAGTCGTTGAAGATGACCTGGATTACGCTCCGGTCGTCGTCGTACTCTTCATCGCCTTCGTCCCATGTTACGCCTGCGCGCGCTTCATACAGATCCGGCTCGTCCACGTCGATTACGATTTCGGCGTACTCAACATCGTCATCGGAGCCGTCCGGGTCGAAGTATGCCATGTTACCGGCACGGTCAACGACCACGAAGGTTACATAGAATATCTTGTCCTCGTCCAACACCAACGTAGTCTCTACTTCGTAGCCGTTGTCAATATCGTCGAAGTCTTTGTCTTCGCGCACTGCGATGTAGCCCCAGTCGGACCTGGAGGCTGTGGTCGCGTCGTACTCATGAATGCCACGCTTGTCGTTGCACTGA
Organism: Chloroflexota bacterium; assembly: GCA_009838595.1. Lineage (GTDB taxonomy): Bacteria > Chloroflexota > Dehalococcoidia > Lucifugimonadales > JADFKI01 > Bin90. The sequence goes on from VXRI01000313.1 coordinate 2,843, forward strand.
GCCGAGTCCGCGCGGATCGTGCGGCTCTTCCCAACACTAACTTCAGGGCGCGCGCACTGCATTCCGCTCACGACCGCTATTACGGGTATGTAGTCTTCATCGCCGTCGCCGTCCGGCAGGTCTTCAGGACCAGGAATGCCGGATAGGCCGTCCGTAATCCGGAAGGTGTAGTCAACGTCGGCGTTATCGAATGCGGATTCGTGCGCAGGCGCGAACGATTCGATTTCAGGCGGGTCGTTCTCAACATCCACGCTGTCGCGCAGGTTGTCATACCCAATGCTTATTTCGTCCTCTTCATCAACCTGGAGGCGCGCTACGGTGCCGTCCGTGTGCTTGTACACAGGAGCGTCGCCGGGCGTCGCGCCCATGTCGCGCGGGCGTATGCCGCCCGGCGCGTTGTGGTCTGTCGGCATCAGATAGGCAGGGTCGGAAGTGCCGTCGCCGGCGCTCGCCGAGCGGCCCACCAACTTGACTGCCGCGAGGAACTTATTCTCATCATGCGCGCTTCTGTATGCAATGACGCTGAGCTTGTCGTCGGCGCTATCGCTTTCCAGATCGACCACCACGCACTGGTTGCCGTTGCCGCAGTCAGAGTCCGGGGATTCGGAAGTGATTTCGATCAGGAGCACCGTGCCCCAGTTCGCCCACTCCGTCTCAACGAAGTTAACCGCGTCAGTGATGTTGTCCGCTACGCCGTCATTGTCCAGGTCGTAGGTATCTTCCGTCGCCGGCAAGTCAGCCGGGCGCTCAGCAACACTCGCCATGCGCGTGGTCTTCGCGCCGGATAGCGCGGAGTCAGGGAGACCCGCATTCGGACCCGGAACCGGGTTCGCCTTGCGAATGTCCAGCGTGCTGATGGAGTCTTCGGCATCGATTATGCTGATACGCACATCTGCGGTAAGCGTCTGCGCGCCGTCATTTGCGTTGACGGTGATATTGCAGACATTGCCCGCGCAAGGCGTCGCGGAGTCATGGTCTATGGACTCCAGCGTCAGCAGATCGCCGTTATACATTATCTCGAAAGACTTGGCGTTAGCGCCCGTCAGCGAGTATTCAATACCGCCGGCAAGGTTGTCAGGGTCGGTCGCGGAGTAGTTCGCCAGCATTGCGCCGCGGGAAGTGTTTTCCGCGAGATTCAACTCAGTCTTCGGCGCGGCGTCCCAAGTAGGCGCCTCGTCGTTCAGGTTCTCCAGGTTAACCGTCAACAGCAGTTCGCCGTCCAAACCTTGAGGGTCCTGCGCAACAAGATGCACTCTGGAGTCATAGTCTTGGTCTTCGAAGTCCAGCGCGCCCGCCTTTGCATGCAGGTTTCCGCTCCAAACCTCAACGCCGTCAACCATCATGTTTGTCTGGTTCTTAATCTCGAACAAGTCCCGGGATTGTCCTTCACGCAGAGTAAAGGTAAGGTCGTCACCGTCCGGGTCCGTAGCCGTGAAGGTGAATATCACAACGTCGCTGCCGGTATTTTCCGGTATCACGGTCACTGCGGCATCACCCAGCGGGCTGGTGAAGACAGGCTTCTCGTTACTGTTGGTAACATGAACGGTAATTTCGGTCGTGTCGTAGTTGCCCGCAGGGTCTTCTACCTTGACCATGAAGGTGTGGCTTCCGGCGGTTTCCGCATCGAGCATACCGCTCACCGTGAGCGCGCCCGTCATCGCGTCAATTGCGAACGGAGCCTTGCTATCGCCGCTGATGGAGTATGTAAGAGCCCTCATCTCAGGATCCGTCGCCGTTATGACGGTCGGAGGATCACTCAATGCGCCACCCGCCGCGCCAACCGGCTTCGTCAATACCGGAGCGCCGAGCTGAGCGCTTTCAGATACCCAAGGGATCTCGCTCTCCATGAGGCTTGCGCCGACAATAAGGTCCTCTATCATCGGGGCTTCATCAATGTCCTGTATCTCAATGCCCACAATCACGGCAGCCATGCGGTTACCGTTCGGGCCAAAGGCGTCAACGAGCAGCACGAGATTATTCTCAGCGCCCTCCGCGTCATAGTCGCGCGGATTCACCACCGTAATCTCACCCGTGGAGCCGTCAAGCGCAAAGTCGTCTCGCGCGCCGTGTGTGCCGCTAAGCAGCGTGTAGCTTGTCGCGTCCACTCCGCCAATCGAAACATCGACCATGCCGACAACCGTTCCGGCTGGCGAGTTCTCAGGAACGTTAAGCTGCAGGTTGCGGGACTCCAGCGGCGGGCCTTCCACCAGCATGATGTTGAAGTCGAGCACGGCGTCAACGCCGTTCCCCAGCATCGAGTCCATGCAAACGACTGCATCGCCATCGTCGTTTTCGCAGGCTTTAGGACCCATGCCGTTGGCGAATGCGTCGCCAACCAACACTCTTATGTCCCAGCCGTCCATGTAAGGATCCCAGCTCTCGTCCACATTGGGCGTATTCGGGTCGTCCGATCTCGCCTGCGCATGACCAGGATAGGTGATCCTGATGCTGCCGTCGTAAATGCCGAACGGCGGGTTAGCCGGGGTGACCATCCATACGTACTTGATGCCATCCGCCTCGGAGTCGCTGCTCGACAGGTAATCGTTCAGGTTCACTATCTCGTGATTCTGAACATCGGTTGTCTTGTACTTCAGCATTTCTCCGCCGATGTCTCCCATTTCCATCACCGGCTCGTTGACATCTACCGTCACCGTCACGGCTATGTTGTGGGAACTGGAGGCGTTGCCGTCGCTCACGTTCACCGTGAACTTGTAGGTGACATCCGAGTATAGGTTGCTCTTGTCAGCAATATCACCGCCGTCAGAGCGTCCATACTCAGCGGGCGCTGTCTCATCGACAGTGGTTGTCACAGGATTATCGACGACCGCCTCTTTTGTCACGGCATTATCGACGATGCCGGCACTACCAACCATCACCATGCCCGAGGAGTCAACATCAAATAGGGCACTGTCTTCGCCACTCAAAGTGTACATCAATACATTCGTGTCGGTCGCAAGCCCGGATATATCGACAACTTTATCGCCTTCACCGAGTATCCCAGCGCCCTTTTGGGTCTCTTGGACAGTAACCGCATGGGAATCGGGGCCCATAGGACCCTCGTTCACCGGATTGACGGTGATCATCACATTGACCAGTGGGTCGCTGCCGTCGCCGCCATCTGAAATCGTCCTGTGCGCGATACCGCTGTCGCCGTTCACGCTCAGGCGATACGAATGCGTGCCTAGGGCGATTTCGCCACCGTTGAATACCACCTGCATCGGCTGATTGTCAACCTGCGTTGCCCTGGTGCCAGTCACAGAGAACATGCTCTGCGCGTTGCCGTTCGCGTCCAGCAAGATGCCGTCCAAGAACTCACCGCCGGCGGGCGCAGCGGCGGTTGCGTCAGTGCCATCCTCATCTGTGTCAAGATGAGCCCCGTCAACAAGGATATTGCCGATAGCGCTGCCACTAGGCTCGCTAGACAACATCGTGAATGCAAAAGTAGGGCCCATATCCGCAGCATCAGCAGTTGCGCCTTCAGAATCGCCCCAACCCAGAGATGTCACTGTATCCAAAGCGGCGGTGACTGAAAGACCGTCCAAGTCAACGTCGTTATCGGGGACACCATCCCCACGCCAAGGGTCGGTATCAAGGCTGTCGTCGTTGTCAGGGGTATCCTTTGTCACATCAGTGTCTATGTCAACTGTGAAAGTCGAAGTACTGTCATCACCCAACGCTGCCCCAGAGAAATGAGCAACTATACTGGAGCGATCGCTCGGGTCAACTGTGAAAGTCAAACCGTTCTGGCTGGACAACACGCCACTACCAGCATTAGCGCCGGTCACCGTGCCATCGACCACTATCTTCGACTTAGGACCTAGGCCGGACACCTTAATGGCCTGCGGCGAGTTCCTAACATCCATGCCAAATGTGGACGCTCGCTGTCCTGCCAGCGCCGTACTTGGGTCAGCATGGAACTGAATGTTGGGAGTCACACCAACGACATAAATGGTCACCGGCGCGGTAATCACTCTGTCATTATCGTCAGTCGGAGTGCCGCCGGTATCAGGACCGTCAGTGCCGGTGTCCACGTCTATCCTGACAGTAAGCGTCAGGTTATAAACGCCGGCGTCAGGGGCATTATCGCCAGAAGCAGGGGTTATCGTGACCGACTGCGACTCGTCGCTTGTAGTGCCCGCGGGCACACCCCCCAGTGTCGTGGTAAAACTAGCAGATCCTGTGCCGGACAATGCCGCACCTTCCGCACCGGCGGCAGTCGATGTTGAAATGGCGGCAAGCCGGCCGTTAGCGAAATCAGAACGGTCGAGGCCATTAATCATAATCGCAGGAGCCAAAGCACCAGTTGCCGTCGTCAACATATGATAAGTGGCACCGCTGGAGCTCTGCGCGCGCACAACGCTGCTGGCAAACATCCCCCCGACAAGCATCAGGGCAAGCGCCAGCACCGCTATTGGCACAGACCAAATCTTCTTATTACTCAATGTATTCCTCCGTTTGTCTTTGGAGTTTTCGGTTTTCGGTTGTTGTAAACAAGTCAGCGCTTGGGGTTGGCAGTTGTGCTTGGGGTTGCTTCGTGATGCGGGTTCGTTCGCGCTTGGGGTTATGGTTGTGATTGGTTGCTAGTCGGATTGATGTGTTGCTTTAGTTTGCCAGCGCAGCGAGCACCGCCCAGAAGCCTGCCGCCATCGCGCCCAGCATGGTTACCACGATAGTCACGCCCACGCCGATGAATACATAGAGCAAGCGGTCCATCTTGGCTTCCAACCTGTCCATTCGGTTGTCTTGCCTATCCATGCGGTCAAGCATAGCCTGCTGGCTCGCTTCCAGAGAGGTTATTTTCTCGCTCAGATCCACGATATTCGCGTCATGCCGCCTCAAATTCTCGTCATGCCGCTCCAAGATTTGCAGCATAGTCTGCTGGTTCGCTTCCAGCCTGCCGAGGACGCGCCAGATGTTATTAGAGTCATCCGGCTGTTCTTGCTGAATCTGTGGCTGCGCTTCCGTCGTCACCTAATCGCTCCGCGTGTCG
>VXRI01000192.1 GCA_009838595.1 Chloroflexota bacterium
TGAATTATAGAAGCCGCTGTGCCGCCCGTCGAACCTACTGGGCTTTGCCCTCGATTAAGGTAAGAATCCTGACTCCTTTGAGGGTTCATAGAGGAGGTTCATAGGAGAAGGTGTTTGATTTTTGTACCTGATATGGCAGCATCCTCTGAGGAGACCGGCATGTCGCTACTACCTCTTCGTATTACTGCTGCATTATGCTAGATATTGCGCTAGTTTATGGCTGGTGTGTATAATCCTATCGCTTGCCGTTTTAATCGAACATGGCGAGGCATTGCGGCAAGCGGCGCACTTACTTAAAACTCGCTGTAGGAGGAATACGAACTTGGTTACTTGGACGCCGGACCCTACTTTTTACCCATCGCCGAAGATGGCTATGGACGCCCCCCAAGAAGAACTTGCTTATGTCGCCATCGTCAGCCCGCCCGGCTCTGGTAAGCCGGACTCCGTGGGCGTGATGGATGTGTCGCCCGACTCGGACACTTACGGCGAGCTGGTCGGCAGGCTTGAATTGCCCAATGTCGGCGACGAACTGCACCACTTCGGCTGGAACGCATGCAGTGCATCGCTATGCCCAAATATGCCGCATCCCCATGTGGAGCGCCGCTACTTGCTGTTCTGCGGGCTGCGATCTTCACGCATCTATGTCATCGACACTCAGCCGGACCCGCGCAATCCAACCATCAAGCGCATCATCGAGGGCGAAGAGCTCGCGGAGAAGACCGGCTACAGCCGCCCGCACACCGTGCACTGCGGACCGGACGCGATTTACATCAACGCGCTTGGCACGCCCGGCGGCGGCGGACCGGGCGGGGTGTTCAGCCTCGACCACGAAACCTTTGAGTTGAAGGGCGCTTGGGAATCCGACCGCGGCGAGCAGCACCTGTCCTACGACTTCGTCTGGCACCTGCTACACGACACGATGATTACCAGCGAGTGGGGCACGCCCGAGATGGTAGAATCCGGCGTCGTGCCGGAATTGCTGCTCGGCAGGAAGTATGGGCACCAGCTCCATGTTTGGGACATAGATTCGCGCAAGCTGAAGCAGACCATCGACCTTGGTGACGACAACCAGATGGTGCTCGAGCTGCGCCAGGCACGCGACCCGCGCAAGACCTACGGCTTCGCCGGTGTGGTCACCAATGTGGAGAACCTGTCCGGTTCCATCTACCTGTGGTATCAGGACGGCGACGACTGGAAGGCGCAGAAGGTCATCGAGATTCCTGCAGTGCCAGCCGACCCCGCGGACCTTCCGCCGCTGCTGCAGGGCTTTGGCGCCGTGCCGCCCATCATCACGGACATCAACCTGTCGCTCGATGACAAGTACCTGTATGTTTCGTGCTGGGGAACGGGTGAGTTCCATCAGTATGATGTGTCCGACCCGTTCAACCCGGTGCTGACCGGCAAGGTTGAAGTGGGCGGCATCATCAACAAGTCGGCGCATCCTAAGTCCGGCGAGCTGAACGGCGGTCCGCAGATGGTCGAAGTCAGCCGCGACGGGCAGCGCATATACATCACCAACTCGCTGTATGTCGCGTGGGACGAGCAGTTCTACCCCGAAGGCGTACAGGGCTGGGCGGTGAAGGTGAACGCATCACCTGATGGCGGCATGTCGCTCGACGAAGACTTCTTCATGGAGTTCGGGGACGAGCGCGTGCACCAGATACGCTTGCAGGGCGGCGACTCGTCGTCCGACACATTCTGCTTCCCGGATTAATTGGCCGGGCTAGTTGGAAATTAACGAATTCGTGCCGTGGCTGGCGCTCGCCGGCTTCGGCGCGTACCACGGCATAAACCCGGCGATGGGCTGGCTGTTCTCCGTATCGCTTGGCTTGCAGGAGGGGGAAAGGCGCGCCGTATATGCCGCCTTCCTCCCCATCGCGCTGGGGCATACGGCGTCTGTGGCGCTAGTTGTCGCGGCGGTCGTGTTTGCAGGCTTCATTGTGCCACTGACCGCGCTTAAGATAGCCGGCGCGGCGATAGTCATCGGACTGGGCGTGTTCAAGCTAGTGCGCCCGTTGTCGCACCCGCGCTGGGTTCGCATGCGTGTGGGATTCCGCGACCTGACTGCCTGGTCGTTCCTAATGTCGTCAGCGCACGGTGCGGGGCTGATGCTCGTGCCGATTCTCTTCACGCTGCCCTTGCTAGGCGTATCCGCATCCAACATCGACCTGCGCGACCTGCCGCACGCCGAATACATCGGACTAGGCGGCGCGCCAAGCCTCGCCACGCTGGTATCGCAATTCACAGCAGTTGCGATTCACACCGTTGCCATGTTCTCCGTAATGGCAGCGACCGCCCTAATCGTGTACGAAAAAATAGGCTTAGCCATCCTCCGCCGCGCCTGGTTCAATATGGACCGCCTATGGGCAATCAGCCTGATAATATCCGGCGCGGTTACGCTGGTGCTGTAGGCGCCGGCGTGTGTCAGGGGCTTTGGGTTTTCACCTAATAATCCCTTGCCGCACGCCGCTTTTGCCGCCGTCGCGCTCTCTGCAACTGCACGGCAGTATTGATGATGGACAGGTGAGAGAATGCCTGCGGGAAGTTGCCGAGCATTTCGCCGGTGTGCGGGTCTATTTCTTCGCTCATAAGCCCTAGGTCGTTGGTGTGCTCTAGCAGACGGTCGAACAGGTCGGTTGCTTCGTCTAATTCGCCTAGCATTATCAGGTTGTCGCACATCCAGAACGAGCAGATATTGAATGTGCCTTCTTCGCCGTGCAGCCCGTCGTCGAAGCCGCGATAACGATACAAGAAGCCCTGCTCCGATGTGAGTTCTCGCTGCGTGGCGCGGATGGTCGCGAGCATTCGCGGATCGTCCGCCTTGATGAAGCCGATGAGCGGCAGCATAAGGTTCGCGGAGTCCAGCAGGTCGCTGCCGTATGCCTGCGTGAACACGCCGCGCTTTTCGTTGAAACCTTGCTCCAGAATCTGCTCGCGTATTTCGGTGCGCACGCGTTTCCAAAGATTCACGTCGCCGGGCAGGTCGAGCGCGGCGACCATCTTGATGGCGCGGTCGAGTGCGACCCAGCACCACGCCTTGGAGAACACATTGTGCTGTCTGCCGGAGCGCGCCTCCCAGACGCCTTCGTCCGGCGCTTCCCAGTTTTCCAGAACATAATCGACTATCTGCAGCAGGTACGCCCAGTATTCGCCGTCAATGGGCCCGATGAACCGGCGGTACAGGTGCGCCGAGTCGAGCAGTTCGCCGTATGCGTCTAGCTGGAACTGGTCGTATGCGCCGTTGCCGATTCGCGCCGGCGCGGAGTCGCGGTAGCCGCACAGATCCTGCAGCGATACCTCAGTCAGCCTCCGTTCACCGCCAAGCCCGTACATTATGTGCAGGTCGCGCGCGCGACCTACCGTTGCCCACTGTATCCAGTTGCGGAACGCCTTCGCCTCGTTCTGGTATCCGATGATGTGCAAGCCGTAGATGGCGAACGATGCGTCGCGGATCCAAGTGTAGCGGTAGTCCCAATTGCGCTCACCGCCGATAAGCTCGGGCAGCGATGTCGTTGGCGCGGCAACCATACCTCCGGACGGGGCGTATGTCAGCGCCTTGAGTGTCAGTGCGCTGCGTTGCACATAGTCCGCGTATGGACCTTCGTATGTGCACAGGTCGCTCCAATTCTGCCAGTATTGTGTCGCCTCGGCGAGGCTCTGCTCGATAGCGCGGCTATTGAGCGAGAGGGAGTCGTAAGAGAAGCGCGTCTCGTAGGTAACGATGGCGAACGCCTTTTGCCCTTGTCGCAGCGTGCCCTCCGACACGAAGCCACCTTCGACCATGCGCAGCGGCACGGAGCAGTACAGCGATATGGCGTTCGCCCCGCCGTGCGCGAAGCCGATGTTTGCACTAAACAGCTGCGTGTGCGGCACGATGCTTCCGTACTCAAAGCGCGGATGGCACGCTAAATCTAGCGCCACGCTGCCTTCGATGCACTCGATGATGCGCATAATCTGGTGTGTTTGCCCGACTTTGTACGGCTCGATGGGCACGTCTTCGTCGTGGTGAACCGGCATAAAGTCGGTCAACTGCGCCACGCCGTTGTTCGTGGTGAATGTCGTCTGTAAGATATTCGTGCCGGGGATGTATCGCCTATTGACGGCGTGCGAATTGCGCGGCGCAATCTTGAAATAGCCTCCCTTATCCCAGTCGAGAATCCTGCCAAATATGGCGTCGCTGTCGAAGCGCGGGAAGCAGCACCAGTCCACCGAGCCGGCCGACGACACGAGGGCGCAAGAGTGCATATCGCTGATAATGCCGTAGTCAGATATGTCAGGATAGTCTGTGCGCGAAGCCATGCAATTCACCTGTCTCTACTGTTGTTACGCTGTCTCAATTGCCTGGATGTATCCGCGCATTATACCCCCCAACCTCCGATAACGCAGTATCACCCATGCCTAATTTCAACGAATTGTTTAATGGGAAGGACACGATGAGATGATACCCGATTGTAGTCGGGACATGCTTCACAAATGCAATTTATTCTTGTCATTTCGAGCGAAGCGAGAAATCTATAGTCGGAAACGGTTTGCCTGCAACGATTTCAGATTCCGAACGCAGTGAGGAATGACAAGAACGGCGCGGATTAAGGCTTTATGAAATCGTCTCACAGGATAGAGAGGATGGTGGCGAAATGCCTGCAAGACCACGATGCTTTATCCAAGCAAGCAACCGCCGCGCCATTCAAGCATACCTGTCAAAGTCAAACCGACTCCAGTAATCGTTCATCACTTCGTCCCATGACTGCGATAGTGTGCGCCATGGGAAGGTTGCGGCTTGCTGTTCGGGCGTGAGCGCGGCGAACTCCGGGTCGCGCAGGGCGTCGGTTAGGAATGTCAGCCAGTGGCGGTTTAGGAAGGCGGGCATGCGGCGCAGCCACACGCCATCGAGCCGGTTGTGTTGCCGGTAGCCTTCGATGAACGGCGCGAAAAAGTAGTCTAGGAACTGCGCCGCCTTCATTGGCGTGCCTGCGGTCCAGCGGTCATACTCGCCGCGCGCGTAGTGGTGTTGCTGGCAGTGCACGACATTGACCACCACCGTCGTGAAGTCCGCGATGAACCAGTCGTAGTGAGTGTTGTCGAAGTCGAATGGCAGCACCTTACCGTCGTGGTAGAAGAAGTTCCACTGGTGCAAGTCCGAGTGGATTAGCCCGAAGCAGTCGCTGTCGGTGGGCAGTGTGAACAGCCAGTCTCGCGTGCGCCGCGCCTTTTCGCGGAATGTCGGGCGTGTCAGATACACCTCGGCTTCGGTGTTCCAGTCCGTGTCCTGATGCCAGAATCGCCGTCGCGGGCTTTTGTCCGATGGTTCATATTCCTTCGTCAGCGCGTGCATTTTGCCGATGACGGCGCCCCACTGCTCGAACATCTCCGGCGTCCAGTCGCGCCAATCGACCGGCGCGCCGTCCGCCTTCTCGAATGCTGCCACGACGAATTCGCCGTCGTCCGCCGCTATCGTCTCCACGAGATTGCCCGCGAGGGAAGATATGGCGCGTGGCGTGGTTACGCCGCCGTCTGCAAGGAAGTTGATAAACTCGACCTCGCCTTGGATGTTGTGCGTCTGCCGATGGATGGTGTGCGTAATCTTCAGGATGTACGCCGCGCCGTCGCGCTCGCAATCATAGACATAGCTATGGCTTGCATCCGGCAATACATCGCGCGACACCGGCGTCAGCCCGAACCGGCGCAGCGCTTCTTCGCGTATGTCGTCTGTGTATAGGTGCTTGAAATGTTGCAGCATGTATTAACCTAACCGGATGGACAGGATAGGCAGGGCTGGATAGCGATGTTATTCGCCGTCTTTGATGAAGTCTGCTACGCGTTCGCCGATCATCATTGTGGTTACATTCGTGTTCGCGCGTGGGCAGTCGGGCATTATGGACGCATCGGCGACACGCAGTCCGGCGATGCCATGAACGCGTCCGTGCTGGTCAACGACTGCCATCGGGTCGGACGCCGCGCCCATCTTGCAGGTGCAGGATATGTGGTGCATCGTGGCGACCGTGCGGCGCATCCATGCGTCCAGCGCGTCGTCTGATTCCAGCTGCTCGTATGTCGGCTCGTCCGGCGAGTCGATTATCTGCGCGAGTTCGGGATGCTCGGCGAGTCGGTGCGCCAAGCGAACGCCGCCGCGCAGTCTCGCTAGGTCGAACGGGTCGCTGAGGTAGTTGTACTCTAGCACCGGCTGCACGGTTGGGTCTGCTGATACGATACTCATTTTGCCCGCGGAGCGCGCCAAATATATTCCGACGGACATGATGAGCAGCCGCTCGTCGGAGTTGAAGCGCATTATCTTTATCATATCGTTACGCAGCGGCGAACCTTCTGCGGTGTAGCGCAGCGCGACCTTCTGCGCGCCGACGCCTTCGGGCGGCACGGGGAAGTCCGGCTTGCAGTGCCAGCGCGCGTGGACGGCGGGATGGTCGCGCAGGTTTTTGCCTACGCCGGGCAGATGATGGATGACCGGAATGCCCACGTCTTCGAGTTCCGCCGAATCCCCAATGCCGGACAGCATCAGCAGATGAGGAGAGCCGATAGCGCCCGCGCTGAGCACGATTTCGTTCGCTTCGACTGTGAATCGCTCGCCGCCGCTCTCCACTTCGACCCCGACTGCGCGTTTCTCGCCTGCGCTGTCGTCAGTGAACAGCACGCGCTGCACGGCGCAATTTGGGCGAATCGTCAGGTTGAGCCGATGCCGAGCCGGGTTGATATACCCGAGCGCGGTGCTCCAGCGAATGCCGTTGGGGTTGTTCAGGGCATACGGACCGACGCCGGTGGCGTCCGGGTGGTTGTGGTCCGGGTTCGTGGGAAAGCCCGCCTCAATGCAGGCGTTGTAGAAGGCGATCTGGTCGGTGAGCAGGTCTTCCAGACGGTGCCGCTTGGCGATGATGGGCCCGTCGCTGCCGTGGAAATCGTCCTGAAAATCCATGTCGGTTTCCAGTTTGCGGAAGTACGGCAGCACATCTTCATAGCGCCACCGGTCGTTGCCCATCGAGACCCAGTAATCGAAATCGTCGGGGATGGCGCGGAGGAAGACCTGCCCATTAATGGCGCTCGTGCCGCCCATCACCTTGCCGCGCGGCACATCCATCGGCGGCGCCTCGTCCGTCGCCTTGCCACTGAACAGCCAGTTGTGGCGGTCTTCGATGTTGAAGAAGTCCGCCCCTGTGCCGAGACCGAGCTTTATGTCGGCTGGCATCGCGTCGAAATCCGGGTAATCGCTGCCCGCTTCGAGCAGCAGCACCGACCGAGCCGCGTCCTCAGAAAGCCGCGCCGCCACAACCGCCCCGGCCGAACCGCCACCGATGATAATCGTATCGTATTGCATGTGTTGCATCCTATTGTTTTCTATTTTTCAAGCGACAAATTGCCTACGTCCTACCCTTTTCCTATACTAGGAAGGGACTCTTCGAGCGCCGGTCAATTGCCACTAACGCCATTCCCGCGACTTACTAGCCGCGCCTCCGCCGCAACCTTGCTCCGCCTGCCAATGCCACCGGCAATAGCAGCAGAGCGAAATTCGCCATGCCAGTCAGCGGCGACACCGGCTGCGGCGACCCGCTGCAGGCGCCGCCGGGTGGCATGTCGCTGATGCCGGGTTGGATGGCGGTTGGCGGTGGCGGCGCGGGCGTGTTCTTCGACTGCGCCTGTGCGACTATTGGCTGCCTTGACGTCGCAGTGCGCGGCTTTGGCGTGCTTGTTGGCGCCGATGTGTTGTCCGACTGCGCCTGTGCGATTATTGGCTGCGTTGGCGTCGCAGTGGGCGGTTTTTGCGTGCTTGTAGGCGCGTGTGTTGCG
>VXRI01000051.1 GCA_009838595.1 Chloroflexota bacterium
GGTCTAAGGGTCTATTGTCGAACGCCTACTTCATCTTCCGCTCAATTATCATCACCTATAATCACCAAAGGACGAACAATGACCGTACTCGTTGTTGGCTCGGTCGCCTACGACTCTGTGAAAACGCCGGTTGCCAGCCGTGAGACTTCGCTCGGTGGGTCGGCTATGTACTTCTCCATCGGCATCAGCCGGTTCGCGCCCGTCAGCGTAGTCGCCGTTGTTGGCGAGGATTTTCAGGACGAGCATGTCGATGCGATGAGCTCTTGCGGCGTCGATGTTAGCGGCTTGCGGCGAGTGACGGGCAGCACATTTCGCTGGGCAGGCGAATACTACGGCGCAGACCTCAACGCGCGTGATACGCTGGACACGCAGTTGAACGTGTTCGCGGACTTCTCGCCCAATATCAGCGCCGAACAGCGCCAATGTCCGTACCTGTTCCTAGCGAACATCGATCCCGAACTGCAATTCGATGTGCTGCAGCAGATGGAACAGCGTCCTCAACTCGTCGCCCTCGATTCCATGAATTTCTGGATAGATTCCAAGCGCGATGCACTCGATAAGATAGTCAGCAGCGCCGATGTGCTGTTCATGGACGAAGGCGAGACGCGCGACTACGCGCAGGAAGGCAACCTTGTGCTCGCGGCGCGGCGCATTATGGCGATGGGTCCCGGTGTGGTCGTGGTGAAGCGTGGTGCGCATGGCGTGCTGGTCTTTAATCGCGCTGATATGGACGATGACATGTTCTCCGTGCCGGCGTATCCGCTCGACCATGTTGTCGACCCCACCGGCGCGGGCGACACATTCGCTTCTGGCTTCGTCGGTTATATCGCAGCCACTGGCGACACTTCACCCGCAGGTTACCGCCGCGCCGCTGTGCTCGGCTCGGTTATGGGCTCGTTCTGTGTGCAAGGCTTCAGCTCGGACAGGGTGCGCAAGCTCAGGATGCAAGACATCGAAGACCGCTTCCGCGCATTCACGAGACTCACATCGTTCGCGCCCCTTGATGACGGCGAACACATCGTGCCTCTCGATAGACAGCGGCAAGCTAGACGAAAGAAGGATAGGGTGTAGAACGATAAGCCAGTCAAAATATCGCAAACCATCCCGGCAATACATGCGTACAGACAACTTGTGCATCGATACGAATGTCGATACAAATCAGGAGGAATGACTTGACCACAGAAACGAACAGCGGGCACATTGCAGACGCTTCGCTTGCATCAGAGGGCATTCGCCGCATCCATTGGGCAGCGCGCGAGATGCCCGTGTTACGCCAAATACGCGAGCGCTTCGCCAACGAAAAGCCACTCGAAGGCTTGCGCATCGCCGCCTGTCTGCATGTTACAACCGAGACCGCCAACCTGCTGCTCGCGCTGAAAGACGGCGGCGCCGAAGCCGCCATCTGCGCCAGCAATCCGCTCAGCACTCAGGACGATGTGGCAGCCGCGCTAGTTCACGAGTACGGCATCCCCACATTCGCCATCAAGGGCGAGGATAGCGAGACCTACTACTCGCACATCAACTCCGCGCTCGACACCAAGCCGCATATCACGATGGACGACGGCGCCGACCTCGTGGCGACGCTGCACTCCGAGCGCAGTTCGGAGCTTGACGGGCTTGTTGGCGGCACAGAAGAGACGACTACCGGCGTCATCCGCCTGCGAAGCCTTGCCGAAGAGGGCAGGCTTCGCTATCCGATAGTCGCGGTCAACGACGCGGACACCAAGCACTTCTTCGACAACCGCTACGGCACAGGACAAAGCACGCTCGACGGCATCACGCGCGCGACCAACATCCTGTGGGCGGGCAAGACAGTCGTAGTCGCGGGCTATGGCTGGTGCGGGCGCGGCGTTGCGCTCCGAGCGCGAGGCATGGGCGCGCAGACTATCGTCACCGAAGTCAACCCAATTCGCGCGCTTGAAGCGGCAATGGACGGTCATCAGGTTATGGGCATGGACGAAGCGGCGAAGGTCGGTGATATATTCATCACGCTCACGGGCGGGATGAAGGCGGTCGGGCGGCGGCACATCGAGGTGATGAAGGATGGCGCGCTGCTCGCCAACAGCGGCCACTTCAATGTTGAAATAGACATCCCCGCGCTCGAAGAAATGGCGGACGCCAAGCGCGAAGCACGCCCGTTCGTGGAAGAGTACATGATGGGCGATGGCAGGAATCTGTATCTGCTCGGCGAGGGCAGGCTAATCAACCTTGCTGCCGCAGAGGGGCATCCGTCCGCCGTCATGGATATGAGCTTTGCGGACCAGGCGCTGTCCGCTGAGTATCTGGCAAAGTTCGCGCACTCGCTTCAGCCGCAGGTTTACGATGTGCCGCGCGACATCGACGAAGAGGTAGGCAGGCTGAAGCTGCTGTCTATGGGCATCACCATAGACACGCTGACCACAGAACAAGAAGAATATCTCGCTAGTTGGGAGGTAGGGACTTGAATACCCCAACAATTGGGCAAAATCCTCATATTGGCGAACGAGACACGGAATGCGATGAGCAGCAAGTCCGCGAAGTTCCGCAGGGAAATTCGAACTGCTTTGGTTGCGGCAAGGACAACCCCATCGGGCTGCGCCTGAAGTACCGCTTCGAAGGCGATGCGCTCGTAACCGACTTCACGCCCGGTAGCGAACACGAAGGCTGGCCCGGTATTGTCAATGGCGGCATAATCGCCACCCTGCTGTACGAAATCATGGAAAACTACGCATACCACAGCGGCATCACCACAATGATGCGCGACATGGATGTGAAGTTCATCCGCCCTGCGCGAACCCGCAGTCGCATCACCGCAATCGCGCGCCTAGAAATCAAGGTTCACCGTGAAATGACCATAACGGCAACCCTAATACAAGGGCGAACCGTAGCGGAAGGCACCGCGCGCCTAACCGAACTCTCCGAAGCGCAAATCAAACGAATAGGCATCAAGCAGGCAGATAAATAGCAAGGCTTGAGATGAATCAATAAATCGATGGGGCTATGCTAGGACTAAGATGGCGGCGAAGAACGCCAATTACGCCAGCTCTAACGGAACAGCCAGTCCAGTAACACCCTTACTTTTCAACATCTGTCCCAGGAGAAGAATAAATTGAGTCATACCTTTACCGACTCCCCTTCGTACCTGTTCACTTCCGAATCGGTTACGGAGGGGCATCCTGACAAACTCTGCGACCAAATTTCGGACGCGGTGCTAGACGCGATTATCGCGGACGACCCGAAGGCGCGCGTCGCCTGCGAGGTCTGCACCACCACCGGCTTGGTCGTCGTCATGGGCGAAATCACCACTGAGACCTATGTGGACATCGCCACCATCGTCCGCGACACCATCCGAGACGCTGGCTACATCGATTCCAGTTACGGCTTTGACTACCAGTCCTGCGGCGTCGCCATATCGGTGCACGAGCAGTCGCCGGACATCCAGCACGGCGTTGACACCGCCGTCGAACTGCGCGGCGAGGCTGGAGACTACGACGACCTAGAGGCTGTCGGCGCGGGCGACCAGGGCATGATGGTCGGCTTCGCCTGTAACGAGACGCCCGAACTGATGCCGCTGCCCATTTCCCTGTCGCACAAGCTCTGCCAGCGGATGGCGCAGCTGCGCAAGGATGGCACACTGTCGTATCTGCGTCCCGACGGCAAGTCGCAGGTTACCGTCGAGTACGCATACGGCGTGCCAAAGCGCATCCATACGGTCGTGATGAGCACGCAGCACAGTGAAGATGTGAGCCAGGAGACAATATCGCGCGACCTCATTGAACACGCCGCCAAGGCAATCATCCCAGCTGAGTTGCTCGACGACGACACGCAGTATTGGATTAACCCATCCGGGCGGTTCGTAACCGGCGGTCCCGTCGGCGACACAGGTTTGACAGGACGCAAGATTCTGGTGGACACATACGGCGGTTTCGCGCGGCATGGCGGCGGAGCGTTCTCCGGCAAAGACCCGACGAAGGTTGACCGCTCCGCGGCGTACGCGGCGCGCTATGTCGCCAAGAATGTGGTCGCAGCCGGTCTTGCAGACAGGATGGAAGTTATCGTGTCCTATGCCATCGGCAAACGAGAGCCTACATCCATATCCATCGAAACATTCGGCAGCGGCAAGATAGCGGATGACAAGATAGAGGCGCTAGTGGCGGCGAACTTCGACCTGACACCCGGCGGCATCATCCGCGATTTACAGTTGCGTCGCCCGCTGTACAAGCAGACCGCGACCTATGGCCACTTCGGCCGCGACGATTTGGATCTGCCATGGGAGCACACCGACAAGGCAGACAAGCTCCGCCAAGCGGCGGGGCTGTAAATCTTTACACGAATATACAGGATGGACGCGATAGATAGGATAGACTGATAAAGAGCCTCTAGCATGCCCATCAAATTTGGAACAGACGGCTGGCGCGCTATCGTCGCCGAAGACTTCACCTTCGACAATGTGCGTCTCTGTGCGCAGGGCGCCGCCGATCTGATGAAGTACCACAGCCTAGCGTATCGCGGCTTCGTCGTGGGTTATGACACGCGCTTTGCGTCCGCCGAGTTCGCCGCTGCGGTCGCAGAAGTTACGGCGGGCAACGGCATCCCAACATACCTATGCGACAGGACGGCGCCGACTCCGGTCATCGCATACAACCTCGTGGCGAAGGATGCCGGCGCCGGCGCGGTCATTACGGCAAGCCACAACCCCGCCGCGTACAACGGCTTCAAGTACAAGCCCGACTACGGCGGCAGCGCATCCCCGGAGATTGTCGAAGAGCTGGAAGCGCGCATTGCCGCAGCCGAATCATCATCCGGCGCGCAGCGAATGCCCCTGGCGCAGGCGCGGGCAAACGGCCTTCTCGAAACATTCGACCCCGCGCCGGACTACCTCAACCATGTCGCATCATTTGTCGATTTGGCGGCGATACGCAACGCGGGCTTGGACATCGTAGTGGACTCCATGCACGGCGCCGGCGCGGGCTACCTCGCCGACCTGTTATCCGGCGGATCAACCCGCGTCATCGAAATTCGCTCGGAGCCGAACCCGGCGTTCCCCGGCATGGCGCAGCCCGAGCCGCTCGCGCACAACCTAACGCCGCTCATCGACGAGGTGGAAGATAGAACCGCCGACATCGGTCTAGCTACGGACGGCGACGCGGACCGTCTAGGGGTCGTGGACGACGACGGCCAGTTCCTGACCACATTGCAGACCTTCGCATTGCTATGCATGCATCAACTCGACACGCTTGGCAGGCGCGGGCCGCTCGTCCGCTCCATCACGATGACCGGCATGATAGACAAGCTCGGAGCAATATACGATGTGCCGGTGCACGAGACGCCCGTCGGATTCAAGTACCTGGGCCCAGTGATGATGAGCCAGGACGCGCTAATCGCCGGCGAAGAAAGCGGCGGCTATGCGTTCCAAGGCAATGTGCCGGAGCGCGACGGCATTCTAAGCGGTCTGATGCTGCTCGACCTGATGGTAAAGACCGACATGGACCTCGCCGACTTGCTAGGCGAACTGGAAGACAAGGTTGGTCCCCACCACTACGACCGCCTAGACCTGCACTTCAACGAGAGCCTGCGCGCCACCATAATGGCTCGACTGCAAACCGCCGCGCCATCGACAATGGCAGGCTTGCCGGTAGAGCAAGTGGACACACAAGACGGCTTCCGCTACCTGTTGGAGGGCGGCTACTGGGCGCTGATCCGCTTCAGTGGCACAGAGCCATTGCTGAGAATCTACGCCGAAGCGGAGTCGCCGGAATATGTGGCAATGCTACTGGAGGAGGCGCGGGATTTGGCGGGGGTGTAGAATAGAGTAATGAAAGAGCGAAAAGACAATCAGAAAGTAAACAAGGCAGACGTGCGTCCTGAAACAATGGCGCACTTCAATGCAAGCCTTGAGAAGAACCGACGCCTCGGCGAGCTACTTGGCAAATCTTGATGTCCGGCTCGCCCTGCCGTTGCGCCGTATCGCGTCAACAATAGGCCCAAGCCGCGACGGGCCGGAAAACAACTCGTAGTTTAGTATGCGCTGAACTTCGTCCGCTTCCATCTCATTCGCCAAGAACTTGAACACTCTTGGGATTGCGCTTGCGCGAGTATTAGAAGCGGGCACATCGATGCCGTGAAGGTCGCAGAAATTCCGAATATCGCCGAATGTGGGCAGAAAGTCCTTGCGCTCGAAACGCTCCGCTAGGGCGACTATCGCATCCCGCTTATCCGACGGCAGCTCCATATTAGCGGCGTATTCGACAGCGTCAGGCTTTGTGCTGCGCTTGCGGGGTTTCTTGGTCTTTGTGGCCTCGCCCGCGCCATTGACGGCAAGCGACGACTCAGATTGCGCGTCTTGTTCGGACGCAATCTTGCCCAACGCTTCAAGCACGCTGCCCAAGCCGTGCTCTTGGACTATGGGTAGCAGGGTCGTTTGGAGTTTTCGGTCAGTCATTCTATAAACTCGGGATCTGCGGCGTCCAACAAGTATTTCCAGAATTTATCTGCGAATTTGTCAAAGTCTCTGTGTGCATCTCGCAAATAGGAAAAGTCGCTACGCATCATTTTAGAAAAACTACGGGAATGGGGAAATTTTTTTCATTCAGACCTTGAAGGAATAAGCGCCAGGCTGCTGTCATTAGGACTACTTCTACCACCAATTGAATGTACCACAGAGGACATGCTGAGCGGGTGCGGTGATGGATTGAAGCGGTTTGGCGGTTGATAACCTTTGAACACTTCGACAATTGAGGGACTTTGAGCATTTAGGAAATCTCTACATCGCCTCCCACCCATTAGTGCCTGAGACAGATTAGCCTGTGGGTCCAAGTCGATAGTCAGAGTGTCCGTGTACATTCCGCTTGATCCGTATTGTCTAGTAAAGGGCCTCATACTGGTCAGCCAGCGAGCCAGCATCGCCGCAATCGTCGTTTTCCCAACACCGCCCTTCATGTTGATTACAGAAACTACAACAGGCCCCTGTCCGTCAGCCATATATCCATATACTCCCTGCGCCATCGCAATCATTTGCCGTATAATAAGCATACCACGCCAAACTAGATACGCTGACGCCTCCCATGCCCATCCTCACCGCCACCAACCTAGCCCTGCTCTACGGCGAAATCGAGATTTTCGCCAACCTCGACCTTCAGGTCGATGAGCGCGACCGCATCGGCATTGTCGGTCCTAACGGCGCGGGCAAGACTTCGCTCATACGCATCCTTGCGAGCGAGATTTCGGCGAACGGCGGCAATTACACTTGGCAGCGCGGCGTGCGTATCGGCTATGTGCCTCAGACGCCGGCGCAAGCCTCAGCCGGCACTGTCCGCGACGAAGTGATGCAAGCCTTCGACCGATTGCGCCAGGTCGAAGACGAACTAGCATCGAGCGCGTTGGATATTCAGGTCACGGACGGCACCGCGCGCCGAGACGCAGAGCGCCGCTACGATGCCTTGCTGCGCGAGTTCGAAGCGCTGGGCGGCTATGACTACGAACACCGCATGGAGCGCGTGCTGGACGGCGTCGGGTTGCCCGAAGAGACGCTGGCAACTCTTGCGGCGGACGCAAGCGGCGGCGAGCGCACACGCGCGGCACTCGCAAGAGCGCTGCTGTCCGAGCCGGATTTCCTCATCCTGGACGAGCCCACGAACTATCTCGACTTTATGGGGCTGGACTGGCTGGAAGACTTTCTGTCCACCTTCACCGGCGGTTTCATGGTCGTCTCGCACGACCGCTACTTCCTCGACAAGGTGGCGAACCGCATCCTGGAACTCGATAACGGCAAGATGCGATCATCCCCCGGCAACTTCTCGAAGT
>VXRI01000087.1 GCA_009838595.1 Chloroflexota bacterium
CTTATAACACTCCCGATGCCAAAGATTCCGACAAGGTAATGTTTGAGTTAATCAAGGCACACAGTAACAGCCGTTCACATAAAACTATCCAAGATTTATTCGCTATGATGCGGAAGTTTATGCTTGGAATTGACGGATATGAACCCGCATGGACTCCAGTAGTGGACATACAGAAACACTTTGATTTGAAGTTGGACAACATCTCCTACTTGAACTTGATTCCATTAGCAACAGTACCTAAACAGAAAAAGAATGGAGAAAAAGAAGAAAGGCTTGATCTAAAGGCATTCAGTGAGGCATATAAGAAGTCCACAAAACACCAGTTAACACTGCTAAATCCTGACAAAGTTCTATTCTTCGGTTCAGGGCCGCACACACAATTTCAGAAATGGGAATCTGAACTTGACCGATGGGATTTTAAGCATGTTAATCGCAACAGAGGTGGTAGTATTAAAGTTGAACGACAAAAATTTGATCAGATCAGGGAATGGTTGAAGTCGTAGAACTCACTGCTCTGAATGGACATCGAAACACAAGGCATTGAAAATCCAGCACTTCCAAGATACCGATACCCTCTATATCGAGTTGCGCGCGACTGATATTGTGAAGACGCGCGACTTGGACGAGAGCACACTGATTGACCTAGACGGCAAGGGCAATATCTGCGTCATCACGATTGAACACGCCAGCGAGCGCGCCGGTATTCCCGCCTTTTCCTATGAGCAGATACCTGCACCATCTTCATAATGTCAAGCTGCTTGTCGCGCTGTTGACGCTTGCAACCTTGTTCGCTTGCGCCAACCCCACGCCACAGCAGGCAAGCGTCCCCGCCGCCGCCACTGCGCCCGAGTCCCTGCGCCTCGCACTCGCCTCAACTGATCTCGCCGTGGGCGGCAACCGCGTGGTGTTCGGCGTGATTGACACGGCGGAGGGTCCGGTGCGTGATGCTTCGGTGCAAGTATCGACATTCTTTTTGCCGCCGAACGGCATACAGGAAGGTCCCATAGAGACCGTGGATGCGGTGTTTCGTGCTTGGCCCGTTACGCCGCGCGGAGTGTTCACGGCTCGGTTGAATTTCGACCGCGCGGGCGAATGGGGCATCGGCGCGGTGATTACGGACGCGGGCGGCGATGAACGCACGGCTACTGCGCGCGTGCTGGTGAACGATGCGAGCGCCACGCCTGCGCTCGGGACTGCCGCGCCGCGCAGCATCAGCAAGACGCTCGCGGATGCCGGAGATTTCGAGCGCCTGACGACCGACTTTGAGCCGGATGCCGACATGTATGCGATGACCATCGCGGATGCGCTCGACACTGGCAAGCCGCTGATGGTCGTATTCTCCACGCCCGCGTACTGCCAGACGGCGACTTGCGGTCCGCAACTCGATGTCATCAAGGATGTCAAGGCGGAGTACGCGACTACGATGAACTTCATTCATGTAGAAGTGTACGATAATCCGCACGAGATTGAAGGCGACCTGACAAACGCGGTAATATCGCCGACGGTCGAAGAATGGGGGCTGCCCAGCGAGCCTTGGACATTCGTCATCGATGGCGATGGCGTGATACGCGCTAAGTTCGAGGCGTTCACCACGCGTGAGGAGTTAGACGAGGTATTAGCGCTTGTACTGAATTAGAAGGATGTACGATACAGGTCTTTCATCTGTCACCCTGAACGGAGTGAAGGGTCTAAAATCTAGGCAAATAGACAAGGTTTGCCACAGCCAGCGTTTTTAGATTTCGAGCGCAGCGAGAAAGCGAAATGGCAAGAATAACCGAAAGCCCTTATCCCTGATGGTTATATAAGATGGTGTCGGCGGCGGCGTGCTATAATCGGGATGATATGAGGTATAGAAAGGCAATCAGGGGCATTGGCTCGGTGTTCGCGCTTGTGGCGGTCGCGGCGATTCTCGCGCCGTTGGCGGGACCGGCGCTCGACCACCACTTCGCCGAGCGGCAACCTGGGCACCTGCATTTCGGCACGGTTGGCGAGCATATCCATGCCTTCGAGTCGGCGTTCCACTATCATCCACACCCGCGCAAAGCGCAAAGCGGCGATACGCCCATCGCGCTGTACAAGAGCGAAGCGGGGATCGCGGCGACCATCGTAACATCGCACATGGATGCGGACGCGGCGGCGCTGCGTCAATATCAGCCAACCTCCGTCTTTATACTTCCGCCGGCGCAAAACGCAGCCGCGCGGCAGCATATCCCCCATATTCCGCATAGACCGCCTGCGCTCGTTTGACGGCATCTTTTGCCGATTTCCCTTCTTGATTAACATCCGTCAACGAATGCCGGCGGCTACGAACGCTCAGCGATTTCATTTCGTACAGGGGAGGCATATCTTGCCTTCTCCCTAACCTTCCCCCTCAAAGGGAATGGAGTGTTTGCAAAACCGTCCGGCGCAGCGTGAGGTTCTGCCTGATTTGCCAAATCAAATGGTTCGGCTAGCCGTCGTAGGCGCATTTCTTGTATGCGCAGCGTTGGGCGCGGTTGTGCATATTGCCGCGTCACAGGTGTCCGCGAATGGGCGCGTAGTGGAGTT
Source organism: Chloroflexota bacterium (assembly GCA_009838595.1). Taxonomy (GTDB): domain Bacteria; phylum Chloroflexota; class Dehalococcoidia; order Lucifugimonadales; family JADFKI01; genus Bin90. Next base: position 2,548 of record VXRI01000087.1, read on the forward strand.
CGACCGCCGCATTGCGGGCGAATACGAGATTGCGCTCGGAAAGATTCCGCCATCGCCTATCGTGGGTAATTTTTACCTGTCCATCCTGATTATCGAGACCGAGACCGAGACGCCTGTGCTAGGCGCGGATGTGGTCATAACTGCGGTGGGACCCGTCCCCTTGGATGAATCAGGCACGCCGATAGGCATGGCGCGGACTAGTGAGACAGCGGCAAGCGCATCGCAGCTGAGTCAGGCAGAATCCGCACAGGCAGAATCGGGGCAGCCTGAGATTGGGCCTATTGCGGTCAACCCGGATCCTGATTCGGAGAACTACCCCGGCTACTACGACACCGAGCAGCCCATCGTGCTGGATAGAACGGGCTTGTGGATGTTCACCGTGAGCGTGGACAGCCCGGCGGCAGGCGCAGCGACGGCAGATTTCCCTGTCGAGGTAACCACGCCGAACCCGCTTACCGGCATCGTAACGCTCGTCGCGCTGATGGCGTTCATCGTGGTAGTCGCGCTCGCAGTGCGGATGTACATCAGGGAAAGGCGCAGAAGCAGGTCGTAATGACGCATTCAAATTGCAGACGAGAACGAATTGGAGGGACACTCGTGGCGAAGAAACTCTTGCCCGCTTTGGCAGCATTACTCTTTCTCGCGCTGTCGCTGGGAACGGCGCTGGCGCACGAATCGCGTGAAGACGAAGTTGAGGGCTTTAACTTTGTCGTCGGCTTTCTCGTCGAACCCGCATACGAAGGCTTGCTGAATGGCGTGTCTCTGCGGGTTACGAAGGCGGCGGAAGAAGGCGCACACGACCATTCCGCACACGACCACTCGGCGCACGACCACTCGGCGCACGACCATTCCGCGATAGAGTCCGCTGTGCCTGTCAGCCTGCAGATGACGACCGATGTTGAAGACAACGGCGGCGTGAACATCAGCCTGACGACAGACGGATTCCGCTGGACGCCCGAGAATGTGGACGGCGCGAATGTCGATGGCGAAGGGCACGGGCATATCTATGTGGACGGCGTGAGGGTCGGCAGAATGTACGGTCCACACTACCACCTGACAGGCTTGGAGCCGGGCGAGCGCGAATTGCGCGTTACGCTGAATGCGAACGCGCATAACGAACTGACCTACAACGGCGAGCATATTGAAGCAATCGAGACGATAATCGTGCAGGAGCCATCGCATTCGCATGGCATGGAAATCGGATATGTGGACGCGGATTCCGCGATGTCGGTCGATGTGAACGCGCCTGCTGAAGCCGACGGAGCGTTCAATTTACAGATCGTGCCGCGCGGGTTCACCTTTGCACCGCAGAACATTGGTGGTGCGCACAAGCCCGGCGAGGGCTACGCTGTCGTGATCGTGAACGGTGAAGACTACACGCGGATGTACACCGATTGGCTTCGGGTGGGCGACCTCGGCGAGGGCACCCACGCGGTTGAGGTACGGCTCATGTCCAACGACCATTTCCCGTACGCGTGGGACGGCGATACCGTGAAGGCGTCAACGACGGTGCATGTACACGACGACGAAGTCGCGCCCGCCGCGAAGGAATCCCCAGTCGCCGCGCATGAAGACCACCACCACGCAGCGCCTGAGCCGGACGAGGGCATAGAGCAGACTTTGCTGGTCGAGGTTACGCACATACCGACGGGCGCATCGCGCGTGATGACGCTGCACGCGGAGTTTGACAAGCCCGGTTACTACAAGGCGAACTTCATCCCGACCGCATCGGGGCAGTACGCGTTCCATTTCAAAGGGAAGATAGAAGGCGTGCTGATTGACGAGCGCTTCGAGTCGGGCCCCGGCAGATTCGACGATGTGCAGCCCGCGACAGACTTGCAGTTTCCGGTCAGCGCGGCATCGACGCGCGAGCTAGAGTCCGCAGTTCGCGGCGCGCTAGACTCCGCGCAGCAAGCGCAAGACGCAGCTCTGCGAATCGAAGCCGCCGCGATGGATGCGCAGAACGGCGTTGCCCGCGCAACCACAATGGCGATGGTGGGCATTGCGGTCGGCGCGGTTGGTATTATAGTCGGCGCGATCGGAGCGTTTGCAGCGCTGCGTCGGAGGAATTAACAATTGATGATGCAGTGATGTGATGTGGGTGGAGGATGTCTTGCGTAGCGCCGGCTTCTGCCGGTTTGCGGCGGTCTTTCACCCTCTATTCCTGATGTTCCCTTATCGTTGTCATCCCGAAACGCAGTGAGGAATCTAAAATTGTGGATAGCAATGAATTCAGATTTCTCGCTTCCTTGAAATGTCAGTCAACGGATGCGCGAGATTGTGGACATTGCCGCTTTGAATTGGGGATTAGCACATTTCGTAGTGGAATGTAGTGAGTAATGAGTAGCATCGTTCGTATGAAGTTTGGGCTGGCGCTGGTTTTGGCTTGCGTTGTTGGGCTTGCGGTGCAATCGCAGGTCGCAGAGGCACATGCTAATCTAGTGCGCTCGGAGCCGGCGGGCAATTCGACGCTGGATGTAGCGCCGGATCGGGTTGTCATCTGGTTCACGGAGCCGATGGAACCGGACTTTAGCGAGATTCGCGTGCTGAACAGCGCGGGCGTGCGCGTGGATGGCGAAGACAGCGTGGTTGATGCCAACGATCCTACGATTATGTCCGTCAGCCTATCGCAATTGCCAGACGGAACTTACACGGTCGCTTGGCGCAATCTTTCCACCGTTGACGGGCATACGCTGCGCGGGGCATTCGTGTTCTCGGTGGGCGAGCCACTATCCGCGAGCGCGATGTCGCCGGGCGATGCCGTACCGCCGTTGCTGCAATCACGGGAAGAGCCGTTCATTCGTTGGATAGTGCTGCTGAGCGCGCTGACGCTGACCGGCGCTCTGGTCTTCGAGCTGCTGGTGTCCGCGCCGGTGCTTGTCGCTGCCGGTACTCGGTCGCCACTCGGCAGATTGCGGCCGCGTCTTCGCGCGCGCTCTCAACGGCTGATGTGGCTTGCGCTCATCGCGTTTCTGAGCGCGTCCGTGGTGCAGTTGCTTGTGCAAGCCGCCACAGCATTCGACACCGAACCCGCGGCAGCGATTGGCGCGCCCGCCATCGAACTGGTGCAGAATACCGATTGGGGCAGGGTTTGGATATACCGCGTAGGGCTTGGAATATTCGTGGCAGCTCTGTTCTTACTGCCGCTTGCCGTGCGATTCCGGCGTGGTCCTATACAGGCGCGGCTGATAAACATAGTGTTGTTGCTTGCGCTTATTGCGTCGCTGGGCATACTTCTGACGATAAGCCTGACAAGCCACGCCGCCGCCACGCTGGGGATAGCCCGATACGCGCTGGTCAACGACGTGCTGCATCTGGCTGCGTCCGCGGTGTGGGTCGGCGGGCTGATGCAGTTGATAGCGAACACGCCGTTGTTCATTGGCGGCATATCGGAGACGGCGCGGCGCACTGCGCTATCGCGGATTGTGCGGCGGTTCTCCGCGACGGCCGCGCTCAGCGTCATCGTGTTGGGCATCACCGGCGTGTACAGTGCCTGGGCGCAGGTAACCGAGTTCGCTGCGCTCGCCACGCCGTACGGCAACACGCTCACGGCGAAAGTAGCGATTGTCGCTGCGCTGCTGCTGGTCGGCGCGGTTAACCTGATATGGATAGTACCCCGCCTTCGCAGCAACAGCAGCGCCGCAACCTGGCTGCGACGCACCGTCATCGCGGAGATTGTGCTTGCCACGCTGGTGTTGCTAGTCGTTGGCTTCCTGACGGCGCTTGAACCTGCGCGGCAGGTGGCATCGCGTATGCTCGCGCTTGAACAGCAAGGATTGGATTTTGCGGACACGGCGGACGGCACGGAAATATCGCTGAACATCGATCCGGCGAGTGTCGGACAAAACACCTTCACCATCAGCCTGACCGACCGCTTGGGCGAGCCGATAGACGATGCGACCGATGTGCGGCTGCGAGTGTCATATCTCGATGCCGATTTCGGCGAGGCGTCCGTGCCTACCGAGAACATAGGCGGCGGCGAATATCTTCTCGCGGACAGCCTAATCAGCATCGCTGGGGCGTATCAGACGGAGATTCTGGTGCAGCGACCGGACGCATTCGATGCGCGCGCCGTATTCCGCTTCGAGGTAGCTTCAGCGGACGGCAGCGCAGGCGGGGCGGCGGCAATTGCGCCTGATACGGCGCGAGGCAGTTTGTACCTTGCCATAGTCTTGGGCGTATTGGGCTTCTTGTTCCTCGCGGCGGGCATACCTATGGGCGGCTGGTACAACCGCACGGGCGCGCTGACGATGGCTGTCGGCGCATTGGCGTTCGTCGCGGCGGCGTGGCTGCTCGTAAGCGCGCAAGCGGCATCCGAAACGCAGGCAATCGTGCGCAACCCGATTCCCCCAACCACAGACTCGTTGGCATTCGGGCAAGCCAACTATGAACGCCACTGCATGACCTGCCACGGCGAGCATGGACTCGGGGACGGCCCCGGCGGCGTAGGTTTGGAGCCGCCGCCAGCAGACCTATCGATACACGTGCCGCTGCACGGCGACGCGGAGTTGTTCCGCTTTGTTAGCGACGGCATCGAAGGCACATCTATGGTGGCGTTGAGCGACCGCCTGACCGAGGATGAGATATGGCACATCATCAACTTCATCCGCGCGCAAGCCGACGAACAGAGCAGGTGACTGACATCGCAACGAACGTCGCAACTAACCTGGGTATAAACATGGATATACAAGATGGGTGGGATACTATACTTGTGCTATGAATAAGTTCCTTCACACGCTACTTGTCCTATCCGTCCTGCTGGTATTGTTAGCCCCCGTTCCCGTGTACGCGCACGCATTCGGGCAGCGGTATGATTTGCCGATACCGCTGAGCTACTTTATGGCAGGCGCGGCGGCTACGGTGGCGCTGTCGTTCGTGGTCATCGGGCTGTTCCTGCGTGGTGGGAGCGCGGCGTACCGCTATCCGCGACTCAACCTGCTCGCGTTGCCGCTGCCCGGGGTGCGGCTGTCGTCAAGAATCAAGGCGATGGTGGCGCGCGTGCTGTCGGTGCTGCTATTTGCGCTGGTCTTCTCTGCGACGCTGTTCGGCAGCGACAATCCGCTGGAAAATATCGCGCCCACATTCATCTGGATAATCTGGTGGGTTGGGTTGGGCTACATATCCGCGCTGCTCGGCAACCTGTGGATGCTAATGAATCCGTGGAAGGCGATGTTCGAGTTCGCCGAGTGGCTGCTGCAACGAGCAGGCACGGGAATGCCCAAGCCTCGAC
>VXRI01000386.1 GCA_009838595.1 Chloroflexota bacterium
CCCAACTCCCAGCCGTTACCGACGTGCTCATCCTGAAGGGCGCGGAGTTGGACACGAATTGCGGGCACTTCCTGGTGTTTGGCGTAACTGAAGAAATGACGACCCGCCTAGATTTCGGAGATGTTCATCTCGATGCGCCCACGCTAGTGCGTGTCGCCGACGAGTGCGGCGGGATAGCGTATCCGGCGCATCCGGGCCGCTATGGCATCGGCTACTGCGAGTATGTCAAAGACGTGCCCGGATTCGAGAATGTGAAAATCGTGGAAAAACTCAACTCCGGCAACCGCACAGGCGAGCAGGAACGTGCGGATGCGCTTATCGCCGAATACGGCTACATGGGCACCGGCGGCAGCGACGCGCATGTTGTCAGCGCCATCGGTAAATGCATGACGCAGTTCTACGGCGATGTCCAATGCGTTGACGACATCGTAAACCTGCTGAAAGCCGGTAAGTTCCGCGCCGTCCACCTAGAAGAAACCACAGAGAATTAAAGCCCTAAGGCACATATGTCCCTTACCCTTCAGGGCGAAGGTTAGGCTGGTGACGAAAATCCCCATCCTTCTATAAGGCACGGAAAAACGCACGAAAACCATAATTCAACCACATTAGCAACAACGCCACCACGCGCGGAGAGATATATGACCACAGACGCAGGTATCGACTACGACAGGAGTATCCTCGGTAAAGAGTTCCCCATTGGCACATTCGAGGTCAGCCGCGAGATGATCCTGGAGTTCTCGCAGGCGACCGGCGAGACGAACCCGATATATTCCGATGAGGCGCGCGCCGCCGAGTCCGAATACGGCGACATCATTGCGCTGCCGACTTTCTGCAACCTGTTCGTCAACGGCGGCGAAAAGCCCGACATCAAGCTGGAATATGGCGACACGGGCTTCTTCGCGGGACAGGCTATCGAAATCGTCGCGCCAATCCGCCCGGGCGATACAGTCGAAGTTACTTCACGGCTGAAGCAGGTGTACTCCAAGACCGGGCGCTCCGGCAAGATGGTTTTCGCTGTTTGGGAGACGCGCTTCGACAATCAGGACGGCGAAACGGTAGCGCGCGTTGACGAATCGTATGTGAGGCGCAACAGCGGTCGTGCGAGTTAACGAACGGCGTTGTCCGTCATACAAGCGCGACACGCGGCATCTGTGATAGGCACGCGCCGCGCAGGCTCGCTTGAAAGCGGCTAGCCAGGCTTGTCAGAAGGTAGATTTGATATGAGCGAACTGTATTTCGAAGATGTAGATTTCGGCGACGACATCGGTCCCATTGAGCGGGTCATTGATGTAGAGCAAGTGCGGCGTTTTCTTTCCGTGCGCGGTGAAACGCCCGTTGACAGCCGCTTCACCAGCGACGAATACGCACAAGCGGAAGGGCTGGCCGGCGCAATCGTACCCGGCGCGATGAACATCACCATTCTGTCGCAGCTGCTGACGGGCTGGGCAGACACGGTGCGCCTGAAGAAATTGGATGTGGTGTTCCGCGGCATGGTGCCGCACAACAAGCCGATAACCCTGAGCGGAATCGTCACGGACAAGGACATCGTGGACGGCGAGCCGCGCCTAGAGTGCGATGTGTTTATGCAGAACGAAGAGGGTACGCGGATGGTTATCGGCAACGCCATATTCACCTTGCCTCAGCGCGAGGGATAGCAGCGCAACTGCTCCCTCCCATCCTGTTGGTTAGCGCCCTCGCTGGGGTAAGCCTAGGGGAAGTCCGGGATGGATCTAGTGCTCCATCGTGCCGCCACCATCCATGTTTATGGACTGCCCGTGAATCCACGACGCGGCGGTCGTGCATAGATACGCGACGAACGCGCCCACTTCGTCGTCCGTGCCGGTCCTGCGGATGGGCAGATTGTCGGCGATAGCCTGCCACGCATCACCTCTGCCCACATCGTCCACGCGAGAAGTGTCCACCGCGCCGGGGCAAACGCAGTTGACATTGATGTTGTGTTGCCCGATTTCCTGCGCCAGAGATTGCGTCATTCCCACCTGCGCGAAGCACGCCGCCGTATATGCCAGATTGTTCGCGCTGCCCGTCTTGCCCGACCCGGACGATATGTTGACAATCTTGCCGCCGCCCTGCGTGATCATATGCGGGATGACCGCCTTGCTGCACAGGTATGTGCCGGTGATTTTCACATCAAGCACGCGTTGGAATATGTTCTGCGGAACATCGATGATAGGCACACGGTCCGGACCACGCGCGTAGGCGGCATTGTTCACCAGAATGTCGATTCTACCGAACTCGTCGATGGTGCGCTCTACCATCTGCCGCACGCTGTCCGCATCCGCGACATCCACGACCATTGGCAGTGCGCGCCTGCCTTCGCCGCGAACCTGCGCCGCCGTGCTATCGATGTCGCGCCAGCCGACCGCTTTTTCGTCGTCCGGATAGCGCGCCGGATCTCGTCCCGTGCCGGTAACCACGACATCCGCGCCAAGCCGAGCGAACGCCACAGCCGCGCCCCTGCCAATCCCGCGCAGCCTGCCCGCGCCGGTTACGATTGCTACTTTGCCGTCGAGTTCGGGCATGGTTTTGCTCCGTATGCTTGTTCGTTCAGCGAGCTTTGTAAATCCTGAATAGCCAGACGAAGATGACAATTGTGATGATGAGTGGCAGCAACCAAGTCAATACGGATAAGCTCAAGCCTAACAGGATTGGTTCCGGAAGGATACTGTATAAGTTAAAGTAGGAAGCTAGAGCCGACGCGACGAAGAAAAGCCATGATCCGACCGAAAACGGCGCTTGAATCGAGATAAATGTGCTCATAAACAGGATCGCCGCCGCAATCCACCTACGGTAACGCTTCTCGCAGATATACGCCAGCACGCGTCGCAAGCCCTCTTCGCATTCCGCGGCGTCGTGTCTGGGCGATTGCGGATTGTCGTCCGGATATGTGGAGGGCGTAGTCATACTATCTGCTTCTTTCCGATGAGGCGCGCGAGAATGCGGAGTGCGGCTTCGTGGTATTCGGCGCCCGCATGGCTGGCGCAGGCTTCGGATATGAGCAGTGGGCGAAAGCCGTTCTGGAACAGGTCGACGGCACACTGCGTTACGCAGGCGTCGGTGTCGATGCCGCAGATTGCCACCTCTTCGATGCCCTTACCGCGCAGCTCTTCAACGAATGCGGGCGTAATGCATGTGTAAACATTCTTGTCGATGACCTGTACGCCATCGACCGGCTCAAAGGCGAGCGGCACATCGCCGGAATTGGCGTAGAATCGGTGCCAGTCCAGCAGTTTGCGGTATGGAGAACCCTCAGTGTTGACGAAGCGGGTGGCATAGACATGCGCGTACTGCGATTGCAGCGCCACGACCTTGGGCAGGATATGCCGAGTGGCGTCGTTGACGAAGCCAACCTGAACATCGACTATCAGCAGTGCACGGCGAGGGTTCTCCGCTGGCAAGTCTCGATTAGGCTGTTTGGTCATTTCCAGGTGTTTCCTATGTCATTCCGAGCGCAGCGAGGAATCTGAAGTCTATGAATGTAGCATGCGCAGCGATTCTAAATTCTTCACTCCGCTGCGCCCCGTTCAGAATGACAGGTGTAGAGTCTAATGCTCCATCACGGTGCCGCCGTTGATGTTGATGGACTGACCGTGAATCCAGGATGCGGCGTTGGAGCAAAGGTACGCGCAGAACTCGCCTACCTCGTCGTCCGTGCCGTTCCTGCCGATAGGCGTGGTCTCCGCCATCTCCACCCAGCGCGTCTCGCGGTCAATGTCGTCCATGCGGTGCGTGTCCACCGCGCCGGGGCAGACGCAGTTGACATTTATGCCATATTGTCCGAGTTCGCGCGCCATAGATTGTGTCATGCCCACAAGCGCGAAGTTTGATGCGTTGTATGCGAGCGTGTTGGCGCTGCCTCGCTTGCCCGCCGTGGATGATATGTTGACAATCTTTCCACCGCCCGCATCTATCATGTGCGGTATCGCCGCCTTGGTGCAAAGATAAGTGCCGGTAATCTTGATGTCCACGACGCGCTGGAAAATGTCCTGGGACAGATCGAGAATCGGTACGCGGTCCGGCCCGCGCGCGAAGGCGGCGTTGTTGATGAGCACATCCAGCCTGCCGAACTCTTCGACAGTGCGGTCGATCATCATCTGCACATCGTCCGCGCTGGAAACATCGACCGTCAGCGTGAGCGCGCGCGTGCCTTGCTCACGAATCTGGTCTGCCGTGCTTTCCACATCACGCCAGCCCACAGCCTTTTCGTCGTCCGGATAGCGGTCAGGGCTGCGTCCCGTGCCGGTAACGACCACATCGGCGCCCATTCGCGCCAGTTCCACGGCTGCCGCCCTGCCAATACCACGCAGTCGCCCTGCGCCGGTAACGATTGCCACTTTTCCGTCAAGGTCTCCCATAAATCCAGTCCTTTCTAATCCTAGTTATTCTGTATATCCATACAAGGTAATGTTGTGTGATATGTGTTCAGGCAAGATTATGCCGCAGCCAATCTACGAGAAGGTTGTCGAGCGCATCTTTGCACTCGACTAGCCCGTGCTCTGCGTCCGGGATAATCACCATCTCCTTCGGCTCATTCGCCCATTCGTATATCTGCTCGGAGCAGCTCGGTGGCAGGCGAGTGTCTGCGCCGCCGTGTGCAAGCAGCAACGGTCTCGGCGATACGGCGCCGGCATTTGAAGCTCCGTAAGTCTGCGGCGAAAGCGACACTACCGCTTTTACCAGTGGGCTGAATGGCGCCGCCGCGATGACCACCGCGCCGCCAAACGAATGCCCGACAAGCGCAATTTCGGAATGCCCCGTCGCGCTGAGGAACGACAAGCCTGCCATCGTGTCCAGCACACACTCTGCCAGCACATTTGGCAGGCGGTAGTCTATGCGGATGGATGTCATCTCATACTTTAGGTCTTCGGCGAGCCGTGCGTATATGCCTTCCGCCGGTCCGTCGAAGCCGCCGCGCGCTCCCCAGACATAGATAATCGCCTTCGTCGTGCGGTATTCCTGGTCCGGGTTGCTGTGGACGATAGTGTGAATATCGCCGCGCGTCGTGTGAAGTAGGACACCGTTGCCGGGCTGGTCCTCGTGCGGAATCCATCGGCTGACATCTTCTATCCGTATTGTCATATCGTCGTTGTTGTCAGTCATAAATCATCAGTCAAGTCAGGCATCAGTTGGGGCGGCAATAGTCGTGGATTCCCGCTTTCGTAGGAATGACGGAAGAGAATGTTCTAGTCGTCGCCCGCTGCGGCTGCGGCAGGAGTGGACGGTGTTTGCGTTTCCGAGTATGGTTTGTGGAAGAACGCGATCACGCCGCCCGTCAGCATCGTCATAACGACGAGCATCGCCGCAGTCTGGAAACCTTCCAAGTAGAAGGGGCCAACCTGCTCGGGCGACAGCAGCGCGATGCCCACCGGCAATACCATCGCAAGCGCGGTTGCGGAAACGGTCGAGCCGAGTGCGTGTCCAAGCTCGCGCGTCGTCTCCAGCATACCGGACGCGAAGCCGCGCTCGCTCATTGGCAGCGAGCTCATTATCATCGCGTTGTTCACCGGGTTGAAGAACGCCGTGCCGAACGATATGGGAATCATCAACAGCGGAATGTACCAGATTGGCACGCCGCCGCCAATGTCCAGCGCCGGTATGTACAATCCGCCGATAGACGCGCCGCCAACAGTCACGCCGCCTATGAATATGCCCAGTAGCAAGAACCCTGCTGCTATGCTGACCATTGCAGCAGGTCTCAGTAACTTAGGCTGGTACTTGTCGTATATCCACCCTGCGGCGAAGGTCATCACCAAGCCGATTATCTGATTTGGCAGCAGCACTAGCGGCACCCAAATCGGCGGCTTATTGTAGCCCAATTCCACGATGATGGGAACGAGCGTCATCGTCGCCAGCATGGAGAAGTGGAAGGTTACATTCGACACCAGCGACAGCGAGAAATACTTGTGCCGGAAGTGCTGAATGTCCACGAGCGGGCTCTTCGTGCGGCGTTCTATCAGGATGAAGACGCCCAGCAGCGCAAGCGCAAGCGCGTACATGCCGATGTGATACACCGCGCCTTGCGAGCTGGTGTACGATTCCTCACCGCCGTGCAGGTGCGCTCCCGCAAGCAGGAATACGACTGAAGTTGCCACAAGCATCAGCCCGCCGGGAATGTCCACCGGGTTCAGGTTGACGCGCGGCTCGTCTTTGAGCATCATCAGCATTGGCCGCGACACGGCGATGGCGAGTATGCCCATCGGCACGAATGTCAGGAACACCAGCCGCCAGCTCAGGTATTGCAGGAACAGCGCGAACAGCGCCAAGCCGACCAGCGTGCCGAAGCGCGCTCCAACGATAGGCACCGAGAACGCCCTGCCGCGCTCTTCGGGTGGGAATGCGGCGGCGAGTATCGCGTTCGCGTTGCCCATAATGAGCGCCGACCCGAGACCAGTCAGCCCGCGCCAGATGATGACCTGCAAGAGCGATGTCGATAGCGCGATAAGTATTGACCCGATAGTGGAAAGTACAAGACCGATGAAGAATACGCGCGCGTGTCCGTATCTGTCGCCCAGCCGCGCGCCAAGCATCACGAACGCTCCGAGCGTAAGCAGATACAGGACGACCATCCAAGCCGCATCGTCAACGCCGCGGTTGAAGTGCTCCGCGAGCGTGGGTAGCGACAATGCCACCGGCAGGCTTGAGAGCTGCACCAGCATGTACGCAGAAGACAGCGCGATAAGCACCGCCCGTCGCTGCGGTGTGGTAAGCAAGGGTGCGAGCGCGCCAAGTTTCATTGGTTGAGACCCTCCTGGTTAGCCGCTTAACCCGCAGACTGCCAACTATTCATCAACCAAGCAACTATATCACCACCACCATGCTTTGCATAGCGGATAAACGCATGGCTACTTATCATAGATGTACAGGATTGGCAGGATAGGGACGGCTACGACAAGTTTAGGGCAAATCAGTCATAAGCCAATCTAGTGATCTGAAATCCTCGACTTGCATCAATACACAGAGCAGGATATAGAGGACTATTCGCAATAATCTCATCCTGCTCATCTTGTCCATCGATGTAAGTTGCCCGCGTTGTGCTGGCGTCTGTTGTGCGATAAAATGCGCGTAAGTCCAATGCAAGGAGCGGCACATGTCCACTAACGATACTGCGCTCATAGCGCACCTGATGCGTCGCGCCGGTTTCGGTGCGCGATTCGATGAGATTGAGGCGCTTGCCGCCAAGGGATACGACGCCACTGTTGACTGGCTGCTGAACCCTGTCAGCGAACCCGAAACCGACGACGACATCACTTTGCGCTTCACGCCGATGCATGTCGAACCGCAGGGCTTCGCCGGTCCGGCGAGCCGCTGGCTGTACCGTATCCTGAATACGCGCCGCCCGCTCGAAGAGAAGATGACGCTTTTCTGGCACTGCGTATTCGCCACCGGCTTCTCCAAGCTCAACTCCGGCACTGCGATGTGGCGTCAGTACGAGATGCTGCACGCTTACGCGATGGGCAACTTCCGCGACCTGCTGCTGCAATTGTCCAAAGACCCAGCGATGATTTATTGGCTGGACAACTGCGACAACCACGACGGTACGCCAAACGAAAACTACGGCAGAGAGCTGATGGAGCTGTTCTCCATGGGCATCGGCAACTACACGGAAGACGATGTGAAGACGGCGGCGCGCGCGTTCACCGGCTGGACATACACCGACCCGCTGCCACGC
>VXRI01000037.1:0-5897 GCA_009838595.1 Chloroflexota bacterium
GTTCGCTATATTGAGATCGCTGTGTTCTATCGCTTGATACACTCACTCCGTGATGTACAATGCACGGGTTGATTACACCAACATACGCAGGAGGCAACCCGATGCACATCGCGCGATTTTATTGGAACGACAAGATACAGTGGGGCATCGTTGAGGGCGATGATGTGTATGCGTTGGATGGCGGTTTGTTCGACGACCCGTCCGCCGACGAGCGGCTTTGTGCGCTCTCCGATGCGCGGCTGCTCGCGCCGATTGACGCGCACGAGAACAAGGTCGTGGCAATCGCTGCGAATTATGGCGACAAGGCTGGACGCGACGGACCGGGCATCTTCATGAAGCAGCCCGGCACCGTCATAGGTCCCGAAGACTCCATCATCTACCCGCGCATCGGCGTGCGCATCATTCACGAAGCGGAGGTGGGGATTGTTATCGGCAAGCAAGCGCGGCATGTCAGCGTGGACGATGCACTTGACTATGTGCTGGGCTACACCTGTGTCAATGATGTGAGCGCCAACGAACTTACGAACAGCGACATAGGCGCGGGGATGAGTCTGCGCTGGAAGCACTTCGACACATTCTGCCCGCTTGGTCCTGTCATCGCAACCGGCATAGACGGCGATAACCTGCGAATCCAATGCCGCGTTAACGGACAAACCCATGTGGACGGCAGCAGCGCGGACATGCTCTGGGGCGTCGCCGAACTGGTGAGTTGGGTATCGGATGTGATGACGCTATACCCCGGCGACATAATCCCCAGCGGCTGCCCCGGCGTGGACGAAATCAAGGTTGGCGATGCCGTCGAGGTCGAGATAGAAGGCATCGGCGTCCTCAGCAACCCGGTGGTGGCGGACAAAGATTGAGCCAACGAAGTCTTGCCCCATTTGATTAAGTGAAGCGCGCGCGCTTCATCCCACACAATTTTCGATGCAACCCTGTCTCATGCTCCTTAACTTCTGGTCGAATCCGGTTCACATATGAACCGGATTCGACCTATGCGGTATTGTATAGGCAAAATGCGCATAGGTCTCAAAGCGATCAATCACGCCTTACCCGCGATGAAGTCCGCCATCCGCTCACCAATCATCATCGTGGTCACATTCGTGTTCGCGCGGATGCAGTCCGGCATTACGGAAGCGTCCGCCACGCGCAAGCCCTCCATGCCATGCACGCGCCCGTGCTGATCAACAACCGCCATCGGATCGGACGCAAGCCCCATCTTGCATGTGCAGGATATGTGATGCCCTGTCGTCGCGTCGCGCATCATCCAGTCGTCGAGCGCGTCGTCCGATGCGAGGTCCGCATCCGATGGCTCTATGCGCTCTTCGATGATGTCCTTGAATGCCTCATGCTCGCCCAGTGCGATGGCGCGGTGAATGCCCTCGCGCATCCGAATGCGGTCGAACTCCTCCGCGAAGTAGTTGTAGTTCAGGAACGGCTGCACGCTCGGATCGGTCGAAGTCAGCCTCAAGTCGCCTGCGCTCGCCGCAAGATATATCGACACGATAGCGCGGATGCCCAGCGGCTCCATGCGCGCGCCGCCTCGGTCCACCCGCTCCGTTGCGAACGACTGGAATATCATAATCATGTCATTGCGAAGGTCGCTGCCCTCCGCCGTGTAGCGCAGCACGAGCTGGTTGCGCGGCGCAAGTCCGTCTAGCTCAAAGCCTTCCTTCGTCTTCCATGTAATCCAGACGATAGGATGGTCGCGCAGGTTCTGCCCCACGCCCGGCAGGTCATGCACCAGCGGAATGCCGTGCTCGGCTAGGTGCGCGGCGGGACCGACGCCCGACAGCATCATTATCTGCGGAGAGCCTATCGCGCCCGCACTCAGCACTATTTCGTCGCCGAATACCTCGAACGTTTCGCCGCCCGACTCCACTTGCACACCCACCGCGCGCTTACCCTCGAATAGGATGCGCTGCGTGGCGCAGTTCGCGCGAATAGTCAGATTCAGCCGGTGCCGCGACATGCCCAGGTAGCCTATGTTCGTGCTCCAACGAATGCCCTGCGGGTTGTTGAACGGAGTGGGGCTGATACCCGTTGAGTCCGGGTTGTTCAAGTCAGGACTTTCCGTATGTCCGGCTGCCCTGCACGCTTCGTAGAACGCCTGTTGCGCCGGCAGCCACTCGCCCTGTTTGAACCGCCGCGCGATGATGGGACCGTCCGTGCCGTGGAAATCGTCCGAGAAGTCCGTGTCCGTCTCCAGCTTGCGGAAGTACGGCATCAGCTTGTCGAAAGTCCAGTCCGAGTTGCCCATCGCAGCCCAGCCGTCGTAGTCCTCCGGCACGCCGCGCAGGAACATCTGCCCGTTGATTGCGCTCGACCCGCCCGTAACCTTGCCGCGCGGCACCATCATAGGCTGCTCCGCGCGCGCCGACGGCTGACCCCAGAACTGCCAGTTGTGGTCGCTCACCATCACATCGGTGCCGGTGGCATAGCCATAGCGCACTTCATCCGGAAGCTGCTCAATCTCCGCATAGTCCGGCCCCGCCTCCAGCAGCAGCACCGACTTGCTCTGGTCCTCGCTCAGCCGCGACGCGACGATAGCCCCAGCCGAGCCTGCGCCCACAACGATATAGTCGTACTTCATGACTCGCCCTCCAATTAACATCAATGTACAGAATGGATAGGATGTGGGGATGGTATATGCGGTTGTGGTGGGCGTCAAGGATGCACTGTCACTACATCCCCTGCCGGATATAATCCGCTATCCGCTCCCCTATCATCATCGTGGTAACATTCGTGTTCGCGCGCACGGTGTCCGGCATGACGGAAGCATCCGCCACGCGCAAGCCCTCTATGCCATGCACCCGCCCATACTGATCAACCACATTCATCGGGTCGCTTGCGGGGCCCATTCGGCAGGTCGTCGTCAGGTGCTGCCCGGTCGTAACCTCGCGCAGCATCCACTCGTCCAGCGCGTCGTCCGATTCAAGGTCAGAGTCGGCCGGGCTGTATCGCTCCTTCACAACCGACGCGAGGTCAGGATGAGCGAAAACATCCGCTGCAAGCCGTACCACTTCGCGCAGCCGCCGCCTGTCCTCAGGGTCTTCCAGCAGGTGGTAGTCGAGGAAGGGCTGCACATGGGGGTCGAGCGATGTGAGCGTAATCCTGCCCTTGCTCTTAGCGAGGTATATCGAGCCTGTGATGCGTATGCCCGTCGCTTCCATGCGATTGCCGCCTCGGTTGATACGCTCGGACGCGAACGACTGCATCCACATCATCATGTCGTTGGGGCGGTCCGAGCCTGTTGCCGTGTAGCGCAGTCCTACTTGAAGGCGTGGTCCAAGCCCGTCCAGCGGCACATGGTCTTGGACGCTCGCGTCTATGAATATCAGCGGATGATCGCTGAAGTTGCGCCCCACGCCCTGCAAGTCATGCACCACAGAGATGCCCATCTCTTGCAGATGGTCGGCGGGACCCACGCCCGACAGCATCAGAAGCTGAGGGTTAGCGATGCTGCCGCCGCTTAGCACTATCTGCTCCGCCTCAGCGATGAATCGTTCGCCGCCGCTCTCCACATCGACCCCGGTGACCCGCTTACCGTCGAACATCAGCCTGTGCGCCATGCAATTCGCACGAATTGTCAGGTTCAGGCGGTGGCGCGCCTGGCTCAGATAGCCGACATTGGTGCTCCAGCGTATGCCGTCCGGGTTGTTGCACGGGATTGCCCCCACACCGTGCGCGTCCGGCGCGTTCAGGTCATCGACATGTGGGAAGCCCAAGTCCCGGCAGGCATTGTAAAAGCCGCTCTGCGAAGGATGCCAAGTTTCGCGCTTGAACCTGTGGCATATTATAGGGCCTTCTGTGCCGTGAAAGTCGTCTGAGAAGTCTGTGTCCGTTTCCAGTTTGCGGAAGAAGGGCAGCACGTTCTCGAACTTCCAGTCGTCGTTGCCCACCGCCGCCCAGTCGTCGAAGTCGTGCGTCAAGCCGCGCAGAAAGACCTGCCCGTTGATGGCGCTTGTGCCGCCCGTGACCTTGCCGCGCGGCACAAGCATCGGCTCGGCGACATCGTTGCCCTTGCCGATGAACTGCCAGTTGTGGTCGTCACTGACCATGATGTCCGTGCCGGTCGCATAGCCGAGTTTCAATTCCTCCGGCAGCGTGTCGAGGTCCGGATAGTCTGGCCCCGCTTCCAGCAGTAGCACGGAACGATCAGGGTCTTCAGAAAGTCTAGAGGCAACAACGCCTCCGCCAGAACCCGCGCCTATGACGATAACGTCGTACTTCATGGCAGTCCCTCCATTCGGTTTGTCAATTGGTCGGTCGATCAATCAGTCAGTCAGTCAATCGCTTGGCGCGTCAGTCCCTTCCCCATTGATGGCGGAATGTTAGGATGGGGGAATCGCCCCATACCAATATCGCTCCGTTTCTAACAGGCATGCCCATCCCCTAGCGCCTGCGAATAGTGCGTATTGCGGGCGATAATATATGCGGCTGGCGCAAGCGTCAAGAATGTGCGGTAAATCACGACGATTTCCTGAATGCCTTATTCATGCATGGTTGTGATTTACTTCGACACAATTCTGGCGGGCGTTTGGGAGATTCTTCCCGTCCCGCATCCCTCTTATTGGGTTGACAGGGACTCATCCTGTACATCCTGTTGCATTCTGTGATGCCATTCCCGTCAGAGCGAAAAATCTAAAATCGTCTGGGTAAATCGGGCGGATATGCGGTAGAATAATCAACAGACTCCGTTCTGGATCAGAATTCACGAATTCATGCTTGAGGTTTGCCAATGTCCCTGACAAGCGAGTTACAAATTGAAAACGCCGAGCTTTGGGAGCGTGCCGGGGCGCACCCGTTCGTCATCGAGATGGGTGAAGGCACGCTGCCGACGGAAAAGTTCCGCCGCTACTTCCTACAGGACTATGTGTTCGTGCGTGACCTCGTGCAGACGATTGCGCTTGGCGCGGCGAAGGCGCCAACCATCGAGGACGGTGCACCGCTGGTGAAATTCCTCGCGGCGCTTGGTCCGGAGAACGACCTTTTCCAGCGCGCGTTCGCCGAGCTTGGCGCAAGCGAAGCCGAATACTCCGCGGCGTGGGCAACGCCCACCACACAGGCATTCGGCGATTTCATCGTGCGTACTGCACTGCAAGGCGACTTCATAGACATCCTGACTATCCTGTATGTTACGGAAGGCTTGTATCTCGACTGGGCGGTGCGCCTGCTGGAAGCCGGCAAGCGACCGGAATCGCCGAAGATATACGCGGAATGGATCGACATACACGGTCCGGAAGTGCTGGGCGAACTGGTCGATTTCCTGCGCGATCGTATCGACAATGCAGGTATTGACGGCGCGGACAACAGCAGACGCGACGAGATAGCACGTGTCTTCCGCACGACGCTGCGATACGAATACCGCTTCTGGCAAGCCGCATACCACGGCGACAACTGGGACTAATCCACCTTACATCTAAATCCCATCCTGTCCATCCAATCTATTGATATAAGTTATATGTGAGTAATTCATGAAAAAAGTGATGACGATAGCGGGCAGTGATTCCGGCGGCGGCGCGGGCATGCAAGCCGACCTAAAGGCGTTCGCCGCCAACGGAGTTTACGGCACATCCGCAATCACGGCGGTTACGGCGCAAAACACGCTGAGAGTCGCCGATGTGCTGGCGTTGCCACCGGAGTTCGTGGCGAGTCAGATAGATGCCATCGTAAGCGATATCGGCGCGGACGCGGTGAAGACGGGCATGCTCGCCAACGCCGCCATAGTGGAGACTGTCGCCGAGCGCATCGCCGTGCATTCGCTCAGCCCGGTCGTCATCGACCCGGTGATGGTTAGCAGCACCGGGTCGCGGCGGTTGACGGGTGACCCCGGGGGCCCCGTTACCGCCCAACAGCGGGCGCTCGCCCCCCAGGGGTGCCCGAATTACCCCCAGGCA
>VXRI01000037.1:5907-7529 GCA_009838595.1 Chloroflexota bacterium
TTGTGTCTCGTGTCGGGTTCCGCAGCGGGGTTTTTTCGATCCGCCGGTCGTACATCTCGGTGGTTATGTTTCGCTGCCCGGGGTCGCGCCTGTTCACGGATGACGCAGTGGACGCGATACGCGACCTACTGCTGCCTCTCGCCACACTGGTTACGCCGAATTCGCGCGAGGCAACGGTGCTGACCGGCCTCGCCATCAACACGCCGGACGACATGCGCGTAGCAGCGCGCCAAATCGCCGAGACGATGGGTGCGAGCGCAGTGCTCGTCAAGGGCGGGCATATCGAAGGCCCTGCCACTGATGTACTGTACGACGGTACCGGCTTTACCGAGTTCACGGAGGAGCGCATCGACACCACGAGCAATCACGGCACGGGCTGCACGCTGGCATCGACCATCGCGGCGAACTTGGCGAATGGTCAGGACATGCCAACCGCAGTCGCGAACGGCAAGGCGTATGTTACGAACGCGATGCGAGCCGCCGTGCCTATCGGTGGGGGACACGGGCCTTTGAACCACTTTTACATGCTTGACGGCGGGAACTGACAAGCCCCAATGCGAGGTCTGACATGACGATAACCACAGAGCGGCGCATAATCACAGCAGACGAACTGTTCTCTATGCCGGACGACGGCTATCGCTATGAACTCGTCAGAGGAGAACTGCGAAAGACGGCGCCTGCAAGCGATGAACACGGCGAATACGCCGGCTACATAGCGATCAATCTCGGTTCTTATGTGATGCGGCATAGGCTCGGTAAAATATACATCGCAGAGACTGGCTTCATTTTGGACCGCAACCCAGACCTTGTACGCGCACCTGCTGTATCGTTCGTACGCCGCGAACGCACCGACGCGATTGGCAGGCAGAGAGGATATTGGCACGAAGCGCCGGACTTGGTTGTCGAAGTCATATCGCCGCACGACCACTACACCGAAGTCGATGAGAAGGTTGCAGATTGGCTCGCCGCCGGCACGCGCATGGTCGTGGTGGTCAACCCGCGTAACAAGACGGTAAGGGTGCACCGCTCTCCCACCGAAGTCGTCAGCCTGACGATTACAGATACGCTGGACGGTGGCGATGTGGTGCAGGGATGGTACATGCCGTTGACGGAGATTTTTGCGGATTGATGTGCTGCGTGTACACCCGTGTACACATAAGGAGTGCAACAGCATTTTCCTTCATCCTAACCTTCTGGATACCGACTGACTGACACATTACATATTGACAAAACACACAAGGAATAGCGATGGAAAACTCCGTAGGCATTGGGCTTCTGGGCATGGGCGTGGTCGGGGGCGGCGTGGCGCAGGTTATTGGCGGCAAGAGCGAAGAGCTGGCGAAGATGATCGGCGCGCCTCCGATGCTGCATGGCGCACTGGTTCGCGATACGACTAAGCCGCGCGCTGCGAATCTGCCCGCAGACTCGCTCACGACCCGCGCTGACGATATTATCGAACATCCGGCAATCAACATAGTCGTGGAGGTCATGGGCGGCGAGCAACCCGCGCTCGACTACATCCTCAAAAGCATATCGCTCGGCAAGCATGTGGTAACCGCCAACAAGGAAGTGATGGCTAAACACGGCGCGGACATCCTGAGACAGGCGCGCGAACAAGGCGT
>VXRI01000414.1:0-1691 GCA_009838595.1 Chloroflexota bacterium
GACGCCCCCCGCCGCCCAGGCCTCCTTCCACGCCTCCACCTCCTCCGCCACCACGTCCTCCTCAACCCCAGCCGCCCAGAAGGTAATGCTATCTTACCTCTGGCTTCAACATCGAAGTTAGATTTTGCTAGCCTCTTCTTGAGGACTAATGCAATCTGTTGCATCCGATCTCATCTGATTGACGAGGCGCTATGTTTTCACGGTTTCGGCGCGCTGAGCGTGGTGGGGATGTTCCATCTGTCGTCATTTTGGGCGGCGGGTATGGCGGCGTACATGCGGCTATAGAATTGCAGCGCGCGGCGAAGCAGGGCGAGATTGAGTTGACACTAATCAGCAGGGACAACTTCTTCCTGTTCCAGCCGATGCTCGCAGAGGTCATTTCCGGCGCGATAAGCCCGCTCAATGTGGTCAGCCCGGTGCGCCGCATCGTCCCGTACGCGAATGTGCATCAGGCGGAAATAGAGTCCGTAGATACGGATGAGCGCACGGTCGCCATTCGATACCCCGGACACGCGCGGCTCACATATATCAAGTACGACCACCTGATATTCGCAATAGGCAGCGCGACCGATCTATCGCAATTTCACGGCGTGGAAGAGCACGCGCTGACTTTCAAGACACTGGGTGATGCGATACGACTTCGCAATCACCTGATTAGCATGCTGGAAGCCGCCGATGTGGAAGAAGACCCGTTCGAAAAGCGTCGCATCCTGACATTCGTCATCGCGGGCGGCGGATACACCGGCGTCGAGGTTACATCGGAAATCAACGAATTCTTGCGCGTGGCGAGCAAAAGCTACCGCAATGTCGAGCCGGAAGAATTTCGCGTTATCCTACTGCATCGTTCCGGGCGCATCCTGCCTGAACTAGGCGAAAGACTGGCGAACCTGAGCCACAGGCTGCTGGAAAAACGCGGCATCTATATTCGCCTACATACGAGTCTGGTCGGCGCGACGGGCGCATCCGCGCTGCTCGCGGACAACTTGTACATCCCCACCAATACACTCGTCGCAACCATCGGCGCATCGCCCAACCCTATTCTGTCCGACTTGACATGCGAACTGGAACGCGGGCGGCTCGTCGTGGACGATACGCTTGCCGTGCAAGACGGCGAAAACCTTTGGGCGGTGGGCGATTGCGCGCTGGTGCCGGATACGCTGCGCGGCGGATTTTGCCCACCGACGGCGCAGTTCGCACTGCGACAGGCGAAACAAGCCGCGCAAAATGTGCTTGCCAGTATTCGTGGCATGCCAACGAGGACATTCCGATATAAGAGCCGCGGCGTGTTCGTGCCGCTGGGCGGTTTCGCGGCGGCGTGCCAATCGTTCGGAGTTGAGATGTCGGGCTTTATCGCGTGGTGGCTGTATCGCACTTTCTACCTGCTGCAACTGCCGCGCATCGAGCGCCGGCTGCGCGTGGTGACAGACTGGACAATGGACCTGATATTCCCGCCGGACATCGTGAAGGTGGACATCGACCGACCGCACGGCACATCGCGGCAACACTACGAGGCAGGCGAGCACATATACAACAAGGGCGACATCGCGCAGGATTTCTACGTGATACTCTCCGGTGAGGTGGAAGTGCTGCACGAACAGGACGGCAATGAAACGCAGGTGGCAAAGCTGGGCGCCGGCGAATACTTCGGCGAGATGTCGCTGCTGAGCAACGCGCCACGCTCGTCGTCCGTC
>VXRI01000414.1:1701-7521 GCA_009838595.1 Chloroflexota bacterium
CAACACACGCGTGGAATTGCTGGTTATGACAGGCGAAGACTTCCTCGCGCTCGCGTCATCGTCGTTGCTGTTCGGCGATATGCTGCGCGAAGTCGTCCGAGAGCGCAGCGACAGCAACGTGGCGCGCATGCTGGACTTGTCAGCGGATGGGATGCAGGTTGGGGCGCAGGGCGAGTCTCCTGAAATGTCGAACGAGGCAAAGTGAATTGCTGATATTGCTTCGCAGACGCCGTAAGAACACGGCGGACACTAGCGGCGGCGCAGATACTCGCGGCGCGTACGCTGCCGGCGGCAATGTGCTTATCACCGGCGCGTCTTCAGGCATCGGTAGGGCAACGGCGGTGTATCTCGCAGCCTGCGGTTTCGATGTGATTGCCACTAGCCGCGATGCGTCTCGCCTTGATGGGCTGTTGGCGGAAGCGGCAGGACTCAGCGGCTCGATAAACGGCGTGGAGTTGGACATCAATTCTGATGCGGAAGTCGCGCGAGTCGTGCCGACGCTCATTGAACGGCGCGGCGCGATGGAGGCGCTGGTGAACAACGCTGGCTTTGGGCTTTGGGGTCCGGTCGAAACGCTTTCGGACGCGGAGTTGAAGGCGCAGTTCGAGACGAACTTCTTCGCCGCCGTGCGAATGACGCAGGCGGCGCTGCCCGCGATGATTCAACGGCGGCGCGGCACAATTGTCAACATCAGCTCGGTGCTAGGACGCCTCGGGACACCGTTCAATGGCGCGTATGTGTCCAGCAAGTTCGCGCTGGAAGGAATCAGCGAATCGTTGAAGACGGAAGTGCAGCCCTTCGGTGTGCGCGTGACGATGGTTGAGCCGGGCTTATTCCGCACCAACTTCCCAGACAACACCATCAGAGGCGCGGAGGCGGATGGCGAATCGGTGTATTCGCCGTACATCGGGCGCTATCACCTCAACCGCGATATGTTCCACCGCTTCGGCGGCGATCCGGCGCGCGTGGCGAGAGTCGTGCACAAGGTCATCACATCGCCCGCGCCAAATTTCCGCAACCCGGTCGGCATAGACGCGCGCTCGGCAACGCTCGCGGCACGGGTGCTGCCGGAGCGCGTATTTTGGCGCATACTGAGCAAGGCGACTATGCGGCACTAGACTGAACAGGGTATTTTCGATTGTCATTCTGAACGAAGCGAAGTGAAGAATCCAAAATCACTGCCGTAAATCAAGCCAAAACAAGGTTAAGGATGTCAGATTGCTCACTCCGTTCGGAATGACCTGACAAACAGAACGACCCTGCCCCTTCTGAATGACAACCGAAAGCCCCTAGCTCTGCGCTCCTTCCTAGCCTTCACTCGGAAGGGAAGAAACTATGGCGCGATGATACCCTCCGCCCTCATACGCTCCACTTCTTGCGGCGTGCAACCAAGTATAGTTGTCAGCACCTCTGAGTTGTGCTCGCCGTAGCGCGGCGCGCGCGTAACCTTGTCGTCCTGGTCGGAAAGCTTTATGGGGCAGCCCAGCATCGTGTAATCGCCCCTTACATCATCTTCCACGCTGACGACCATGTTCCGCGCCTTCAACTGTCCGTCTTCGAGGATGTCGTTAGAATTCATGGTAGCCCCCGCCAACACGCCCGCGCCCGCCAGGGTTTTCATGGCTTCCTGCTTAGTATGCTTGCGCGTCCACGCAGAGATAATCTCTTCGACCTCGTCCGCGTACTGCACCACCGAATCGAAGTCGTCAAAGCGTGGATCGTCAATAAGGTCTTCCCTGCCAATGGCGACTAACAGCAGCTGCCACATCTCGCCGCGCGGGAATATCAAGATGTAGTCGTCCGCGCCGCCGGGGGCGCACGGAAAGATGAGCGGCATGCCTCTGCCTGTGAGATACCCACGCCGCGCTTCAGGCTGCTGCAGACCAAGAACGGGCGTCATCTGCATTCGCATCAGGTTCACCACGGCGTCCTGCATGGCGACCTCTACGCGCTGTCCTTTGCCGGTGATGTCGCGCTTTCGCAACGCGGCGAGAATGCCTATTGCGGCGTGCAGACCGCTTCCTGAATCGCCCACGCCCGGCGACAGATATACCGGCGGCCTGTCCGAGTAGCCGGTAGTCGCCATCGCGCCGCCGACCGCCTGCGCGACCATCTCCCAACCCTTGTATTGCGCGTATGGCCCGTATGTGCCGAAGCCCTTGATGGCAGTATAAACTATGCCAGGGTTGATTTCCTGCATCGTGTCCCAGTCGAAGCCAAGTCTATCAAGCATGCCGAGCGAGAAGTTTTCCACGAGTACATCCGCCCACTTCAGCAGCCCCGTGAAGAGTTCCTTGCCCTTTTCCGTCTTGAGATTGATGCTGACTGCACGCTTGTTGTTGTTGAATATCAGGAAGTAGAAGCTATCCGAATCATCGTCGTGCCGCAGGTCCCTGCGCGTAGAATCGCCACCCCAGACATCTTCGAGCTTGATAACATCCGCGCCGAGAAAACCAAGCAACTGCGTGCAAGACGGACCTGCCTGCACATGCGTCAAGTCCAGCACCTTCACGCCTTCCAAAGCCTTGTCCATTAGGTATCTCCCTTCGTTAAAGATTGATTATCAGAGTAGTGGCTTAGCATTATCATAGGGAACAGCATGGTTTCGTTTGTATTCGGCAAAATTGCCCCTAATGTTAACTTCCTATTGTGAGGAAATCTCTCCCTATGGGGACTGGGGACATCAGTGCGCCGACAATGCCTCGTCGTTCCAACTGCCAAAATAGACCCGTCTTACCCAGAACAACCATATAGTTAAAGCGGACACTACCATTGAGATCTGCGATACGGTCAAGTGCAAGAGATCGAAGTGTTCCGGAGAAGTGATGCCTATCAGCATTAGGCTAATTATGCGCACGAAATTCAGTGCGATTATCGCGGGTATTCCCAGGGCGAGCGCCCACACCCGCGCTTTAAGCGGCACCGGGAAGATTAGCACACCCGCGCTGAACACGAGAACGATGTCCATGGCGGTACATTGCGTTGCGACGAACGCGCTGAAACTGCCGGCGTCGATTATTGCGCCGTTCGCTGATGCGGATATGCCGATCATGCCAAGCGCAAACGCCGCCGACTTTGCCAGAACGGTTGTCAGGATTTCCACGCCGGGCAGAACTAGGGCACCGGATGCGATTGCGCACGCGACGATGAGAGCAGCGAGCGCTGCCGCGATGCGAGGCAATGAATTAGGTATGCTCAATTCACAGTCATCCTATTCGTTCCAACATTAGTAAGCAGCCTTTAACCCCATACTACCCTTCCCTCTGAAATAGGGAAGGTACTTTGGCGTGCAGTCAATGCCTTTGCCGTTCAATGAACACTACCGACATGCCGAAGGAATTGAGAAAATTGGCTGACAATCGTTGCAAACGGACGGCTTTCATTATAACCTTTCGCCATCGTGGCTGCGCCAATAACATGGGACTCTAGCGCGAAGAGCGCGGACACGATGAGGAGGTACGATGAACGCTGAAAATGTGAGGCTTGGCATCCTCGTCGGCGGCGGTCCGGCACCCGGCATCAACAGCGCCATCAGCGCCTGTACTCAGGCGGCGCTCGCCAATGGCGCAGAGGTGTTTGGCATTATGGACGGCTTCAGCCATCTGATGGCGGGTAACACCGAACAGGTCAAACCTCTGACGGCGGCGGATGTGCGGTTCATCCACTCGGAAGGCGGCGCTATCCTGCGCACATCGCGCGCCAATCCCACGCGCAATCCTGAGCACCTGAAGAATTGCGTGGACTCGCTGCGGCGGCTAGGCATCACGCGGCTGGCGTCCATCGGCGGCGAAGATACGGCATTGTCCGCGGCAGAAGTGGCGAAGGCCTCCGGCGGCGCGGTTCGCGTGGCGCACATTCCCAAAACCATTGACAATGACCTGCCGTTGCCCGGCGACATACCCACATTCGGTTTCGAGACGGCACGGCATCTCGGCACAGAACTTGTGCAGAACCTGATGCGTGACAGCCGCACCACGAACCGATGGTATGTGGTCATCGTGATGGGTCGCAAGGCAGGACACCTCGCGCTCGGCATCGGCAGTTCGGCCGGCACGGCGCTCAGCATCATCCCGGAAGAGTTCCCCGACCCGGTAATCAAAGTTGACGATGTGGTGAAGATGACCGAAGGCGCGATGCTCAAGCGCAAGGCGGTCGAAGGGCGCGAAGACGGCATCGCGGTCATATCCGAAGGCGTCGCGGAACGGTTCGACCCGGAAGAGTTGGCGGCTCTCGCGGGCATAGAGGTCAACCGCGACCCGCACGGGCACATACGGCTGGGTGAACTGCCGCTGTCCGCAATGCTGCGCCGCGCGATACAGCAGCGCTTCGCGGACGCGGGCAAGAACCTAGGCATGGTGGATGTTACAATCGGCTACGAACTGCGCTGCGCATCGCCATTGTCGTTCGACATTGACTACACGCGCAGTCTCGGCTACGGCGCCGCGCGTCTGCTGCTGTCCGCGCCCAAAGACGACAGATTCGCCAACGGCGGTTTAATCTACCTAGACGGCGAAAACCTTAGCATGCTGACATTCGACGAACTACGCGATCCCGACACCGGCAGGACGCGAGTCCGCATGGTCGATACCGGCTCCGAGCACTACAAAGTCGCACAACAATACATGGTGCGCATCCAACCCGAAGACTTACAAGACGACGAGCTAGTATCCGAGATGGCAGCCTACGGCAACCGCACCCCCGAAGATATACGCGAGAGATTCGGCGACAGTTAGCGATGTTCTCTGTTACGATTGGAACACGCGCAAGGCTACAACGGATTGTCGGAGGCTGATAGTGGCAACGACAGGGACTACAACCAAGACATTCAAGAAGATAACCAACGCTTGGGTTAACAGGACTCTGCCCGACATCTTCTACGAAGAGCCGGAACCGGTGGAGGACGGTGTGCTGCAAGAATCACCCCTAATGAGAATCATCAATCTGCTCAGGGAACTCTTCGAAGACCGTCCGGATGTATTCATGTCAGGCATGGTATTCGTCTCCTACGACGAAACCAACGGCAATGCCCGCGTCGCTCCGGACTTTTTCATCGCATTCGATGTCCCTAACGAATCCATCCGTAGTAACCTGCCCAACTTTTGGATATGGGAGATTGGCAAGGTGCCCGACTTTGCGCTGGAAGTGGCGTCGCCAAGCACCGCCTTGAACGACCTGGGACACAAGCGCGACCTGTATGCAGAGTTGGGGATATCGGAGTACTGGCGCTTCGACCCAACGGGCGGCGACTACTACGGACAGCCGCTTGCGGGCGAACGGTTGGTCGATGGCGAGTACCTGCCGTATGTACTTCAAGAAGAAGCGGACGGTTCGGTTATTGGATACAGTCCACTGCTGGAAGTGGACTTCTACTGGGACGGGGACGAATTCGATGTGCTTGACCCGGTAACTGGCAAGACGATTGACAAGCGCATCGCAGCCGAAGAGCGTGCCGACGCAGCCGAAGAGCGCAACCGTGAACTTCTTGCGGAAATCGAACGGCTGCGCCATCAAATACCGGAAAAATAGGCAATCATAATCACAAACCACCATGAAGGAGGAACTCAATTGGCAGAACACAAAGTGGCATATGTAGGCAGAGGGGCGCCTGACACTACCCTCATCGAGGAAGGCTTGCAGGGACTGGACTACGAGATTGAAATCAGCGTGGTCGAGACTCAGGGCGAGATTATCGAGGCATGCAAGGGCGCGGATGTCATTCTGAACGGCGGCGTGGAGATGCCGCGCGAGGTTATCGAGGAGATCGATACGGCGCAGGCTATCATCGTCGGCACCCACGGCTTCAACCAAAACGACCACAAC
>VXRI01000211.1 GCA_009838595.1 Chloroflexota bacterium
AAGCACGGCTGACTGGGGGCAATTTGATGTTCATATTGAATGGTAGAGTCCCAACGACAGTAGCGGCGACCGGCCGGTTGCCTCTACTGATAACGGGGGACAAAACCAAATGCATACCCCTGTCAGGCTCTACGGAGAGACTATGATATGTTGACATTTGCGACATTCCCGTGAGAATGGGAACCCAGATTCTCATATAATATAGCCTTCTTGCCTCATTGATACCGTTTACAAGCACTGGATTCCTGTTCTCCGGTCGGGGCGAGGACCATGCTACGCAGGAATGACGGGATGTAATTGTGAAATGTCAACAGAACCTAGTATAATGGTATCCGCACCGCTCATCCCCAAATGCGTATCGGGAAGACCGTGTGGGTGTCGTTTGCGCGAAATGACGATGCAATAGGGCAGAGGGCATGCAATCACACCCGCCCCTGAACTAGCGCGGGCGCATGACAAACACAGAGATAAGTGGCAAAATAGGCACAATTTGAACGACCCGGAGACGCCGCAGGCTAGATAGACGCAATGACTCCTTCACCATTCAATACCCGCCGCCTATTGTTCCTGCTTGTTGGCGTCGTCGTTGTCGCTTTCCTCATCTACTACTTGCGGAACGCGCTGCTGCCATTCATAATCGGCCTCGCGCT
Organism: Chloroflexota bacterium; assembly: GCA_009838595.1. GTDB lineage: Bacteria > Chloroflexota > Dehalococcoidia > Lucifugimonadales > JADFKI01 > Bin90. Next base: position 651 of record VXRI01000211.1, read on the forward strand.
TGCGTACATCCTCGACCCGGTCGTATCCTGGATGGACCGACACATCCCCGTGATGAACTCGCGTCCCGAGACGAAACGCATCATCCTGATTCTGTTCACATTCGCCGCCGCTATTATTGTCTTCATCGGCGCGCTCATCGCCATAATCCCTGCCATCGTCGCGGAGATACGACATTTCGTCGATATATTACCCAGTCTGATACAGAGCGCTCGCGGCACAGTCCAGAACCTCGATGAGCAGATTTCGGCGCAGCTGCCGGAAGAAGTCGTCGTGGTCATACACGATGCGGCGCAAGACATTGGTGGGCTGGTAATCAGCGCCGCCGGCGCATTCGCCGCGCGTACATACGGCGTCGTTTCGCAAACGATGTCGCTGATGCTCGGATTAGCTATGGTACCGCTAGTGCTGTTTTATGTGCTGAAAGACCGTGGCAAGATACTCGATGGAATGCTGAACACGCTGCAGCCTACGCCGCGCATGCACACGGTTCGTGTGCTGTTCTTGCTCAACGATATCTTCAGCGCGTACGTTCGCGGGCAGCTCATTCTCGGCGTGGTGGTCGGCGCGTTCGTATTCCTAGGGCTGTGGGGTTTGGGTGTGCCGTTCGCCCCTGTGCTTGGGCTTGTCGCCGGCGTCTTCGAGCTTGTGCCGGTGATAGGACCGTGGCTCGGCGCGATACCGGGCGTGCTGGTGGTGCTCGCGACCGAGCCGGAAAAGTTCATCTGGGTCGCGCTGCTGTACCTAATCGTGCAGTTGCTGGAAAACTCGCTGCTCGTGCCGCGCATTCAAGGTGAATCGCTTAACCTGCATCCCGTAATGGTGCTCGCGGCGTTGCTAGTGGGCAGCGAACTCGCCGGGTTCTGGGGCATCATCCTAGGTCCGCCGCTCGCCGCCGCCGCCCGAAGCGTGCTGCTGTACTTCCTAAGCGTCTGGCGTACCGAAGTCGAAGACCGCGTAGCCGAAACGCAGCCGGTCGATGTTCCGGACGAAGCGCCGCCTTCCGAGTTTTCTGAGGAAGCCGCGCCGAGTGGCGAACCGGCCGGAGATTAGCCTTCGTGGATTGCCCTGCTGATTCTTCGGCTGTATGAATTATAGAAGCCGCTGTGCCGCCCGTCGAACCTACTGGGCTTTGCCCTCGATCACGGTACGAGTCCCATACCCCTTTGAGGGTTCATGTCGAAGCCGGACGCTGTCAATCTATGCCCAATATCTTGCCATCTACATCAATCACCACTCCCATAGATCGAGACTTGCCCTTCACCTTCAACCAAGTCTCATCCACTCCGACCACTCGCGCGCTGCCCACGGGCAGCCTGCCGCGGACCATACCTCCCGACTTCTGCACAAAGCGCCAACTGCTGCTGTGCTCCACTCTGTATCCGAACAGCCACATCTCGGCCATTCGCCCTGTGCCTAATAACTACTGTGTGATGACTACTGTGGACTGATTGTTGTGCAAGTTCTATGATGAGCATGGCGAGAATCTCATTGAACTGGGTTTTATTACACCTCCAATTCTATGGGTGTCTCGCCTTTTTTCATCCATCATCCTCTTTCAACACCTACCGCAACAATGCCGTTTTGCTCTAAAAGTGGACGCGCATTAGCAGTGTAGATATACTTTACCGAGAATCTGATTTGAGGGATGACATTTTGCCCGAATCGAATGAATATAAGGATTTCATCGCACAGTATCCTCCGCTGCTGGCGATTGGAAACACGCCGTTAGTCAAGGTCGATGCCGATTTCGACATCGGCGACGCGGAGATTTATGTGAAGTACGAGCACCTGAATCCGGGCGGGTCTATCAAGGACAGACCCGTACTGCGTATGCTGGTTGAGGCGATTCTCGCGGGCGAGCTGACGAAGGACAAGTCCATCATCGACGCTACTTCGGGCAACGCGGGCATCGCATACGCCATGATTGGCGCGGTGCTGGGCTACGGCGTTACGCTGGTGATGCCGGAGAACGCGAGCGAAGAGCGCAAGAAGCGGCTTATTGCGCACGGCGCGGAGATTATCTACACCGATCCGATGCTCGGGTACGACGAGGCGCTGTATGAGGTGAAGCGGCGCTACGAGCAGTCGCCGGAGTCGTACTATTACAGCGATCAATACAGCAACCCGAACAACCCGCAAGCGCACTACGACACGACGGCGGAGGAGATCCTGCGGCAGATGCCGGAAGTCACGCATTTTGTCGGCGGCGTGGGCACGGGCGGCACGATTTCGGGCGTCGGGCGTCGGCTCAAGGAGCATAACCCGGACATCAAGGTCATCAGCATCGACCCGCCGGAATGGCCCGGCGTGGAAGGGCTGAAGCCGCTCAGCGCGGGGCACATCATCCCGGATACCTTCGATTCGTCAGTCGTGGACGAGATGCTTGCCATCGATGTGGACGCATCATACGCGATGTCGCGGCGGCTGTCGGCTGTCGGCTTGTTCGCAGGGCAGTCGTCCGGCGCGTATGTGCAAGGCGCGCACGAAATAGCGCAGCGAGAACGCGCCGGACGCATCGTAACCGTCTTCAACGACATAGGGGAACGCTACTTCAGCACGGGTATGTGGGGGTAGGCGACTAAGTTGACATCACGCCGACGGCACGGGGGCGTAGTGCGATAGAATCTTGCCGTTGACCAGTACTATACCGTCTTCGCAGCAGCTTTCTACGCGACCGCCGTCATATTGTTCGTGGTACAGGTTCGCGTAGAGATCGTCGTTTTCTAGCAGTTCGTCGTGCGTGCCTTGTTCCACGATGCGGCCGTCTTTCACCGCGAATATCACATCCGCCGACAGTATCGTGGACAGCCTGTGCGCTATCGCGATTGTCGTGCGTCCCTTCATCAGCGGCTCTAGCGCTGCTTGCACATATCGCTCGCTCGTCGTGTCCAGCGCCGATGTCGCTTCATCCAGTATCAATATGCGTGGGTCGTGCAGTATCACCCGCGCGATGGACAGCCGCTGCCGTTCGCCGCCGGACAGCCGGTATCCCCGTTCGCCCACGATGGTGTCATAGCCGTCCGGAAATTCTACTATGCGGTCGTGGATGAACGCCGCCTTTGCCGCGGCTATCATCTGCTCTTCGCTCGCGTCCGGCGCTCCGTACAGCAAGTTTTCGCGCAGTGTCGCGTGGAACAAGTAGCTTTCCTGCGACACATAGCCTATCAGCCGAGCAAGCGATTCCAGCCGTATGTCGCGCACATCGATGTCGTCTATCTTCACCGCGCCTTCGGTAACATCGTACAGGCGCGGTATCAGGTACGAAATGGTCGTCTTGCCGGAGCCGCTCGGTCCCACCAGCGCCGCCAGCTGCCCCGCCTCGATCTGCATATTCACGCCGTCCAACGCGTATCGTCGCGCACCGCTCACCGATGCGCCGCCGGATATGCCGTTCGCAGATGCGCCATTCGATTTGACATCAACACCCGCGCCGTTCCGCGAATGACCGTTTGTAGAACTGCCATCGGCAGCCACACCGCTGTTCGCTGATAACCCTGCCGATGCACCTGTTGCTGCGCCCGCGATGTGTTCTTCCGCCGACAGCCCATACATCAGCCGTACATTATCGAGTGTAATCTTGCCCGTAACATCCTCAGGATCGAGCGTTACGGCGTCATCGGCGTCCACTATTTCCGGCTCTATGTCCAAGTAGCCGAATATGCGCTCGAACAGCGCCATGGATCCCTGAAGTTCGACCGACACTTGTAGCAAACTGCCTATTGGCCAGAACAGCCGCGATTGCAGCGTGGTGAACGCGACTATCGTGCCTGCGGACAGTCCTTGCGCTGCGTCACCGCTCAGCAGGTAGCCCGCGATGAGGTATATCAGCACCGGCGTCAGCGAGAAGAATATCTGCACAAGCGCGAAGAATGATCGCCCGGTCATCTGCTGCCGCAGCGTTAGGACGGCGAGATGCTCGTTTTCGTGGTGGAAGCGCTCGATTTCGCGATCTTGCCTGCCGAATAGCTTCGACAGCATCATGCCGGATATGGACAGCGTTTCCTGCGTGATGGCGGTTACTTCTGCGGACGCTTGCTGCGTTTGCGCCGCCGCCACGCGCCGCCTTGCGCCCACGAACTTGGATATAAGCGCGAAGATTGGCACGGCGCACATGGACACGACAGTGAGCTCCCACGATAGCACGAACATCGCCACGAGCGTGCTGATGAATATGACGATGTTCGACAGCACGTTGGACACGGTGCCGGACACGACATTCTGCACGCCGCCGACATCGTTCGCCACCCGTGACTGAATCTCGCCGGTGCGCGTGTCGGTGAAGAATGAGATGGAGAGTGTTTGCAGATGTTCGTAGAGTCTATCGCGCAGGTCGCGCATCACGCGCTGCCCAACTTCGTTCGTGAGATAGGTCTGTACGATGCCGAGCGCGCCGGTTGCCACGGTAATGCCTGCCATCACGCCCACGATGACCCACAGCAGATTGAGATCCGGCACGCCCGAGGTCGGGAACAGCGCCGAGTCGAACACGACGCGGATGAGGATAGGGTTGACTACGCCCAGCCCGGCGGTGATAAGAATCAGCGCGCCCACGACCGACACTTTGAACCAATACGGCTTGAACGCGCCCAGAATACGCCGCCCCAGCCCACGTTTAGCGACGTCTCTGCTGCTGTTCACCCTGCTATCTCGCATAAGCACACCTCAGCCTACGGTTCTCAGTCCTGGCTCAACGATAGCACGCCTCCGATGATCCAGTATAACGGAAAATTGGCGGATGGTATCAATTGCCATGCCAACCTGACTTGCTCGCAGCATAACGCGAGGGGTTGACATCGACGGACGGAACATACGGGATGGGCAGGAAAGGCTAGGGCTTGACGTCAAATGATTTTAGCCCGGATGAGGATTGCCCTAATATGGCAGTTTGCCAAATATAATGACACCTTCTTCGCATACCGGGTCGCTTTACCTCGCCATACCTTGAACTCACAGAACCCGCTCTCTACCAAATGCCGCAGTCGATACGGGTAACGGTCATATTCTCTCTGCTCACGCCACTTCCTACCGGGCGGTATCACAGGGTTCATCCCTCGTTCCAACACTCCCTGCACCACAGCATCTCTGTCATATTCTTTGTCCGCCAGCAGACGCTCCGCTTCTATGCCCTCAATTAACGCCATCACGCCAGTTTGACGATACGCCTTAATCTCGTGAAACCGAGAGTGGCTTCATGTTACCATCAGACACGATGTGATTACTTACAGGACATTGCACAATAGGAGAAGTTGTTATGGCAGACGGCGTTATCACACCGGAAATCATCGAGCGGTATAAGAATGTGGCGGGGGCTACGGTTTACAGCGCGGTGCGGGCGTTTGGGTACGAGCCCTGCTTTATGCGCGATGTGCATGCGTTCACGCCGGGCGGTATGCTTGTCGGGCGCGCGAAGACGCTGAGGTTCGTGCCGCCGCGCAAGGACATTATGGAAGAGACGCATCGCGGCGCGGACTCGCCGGAGTACGAGGCGATGGGTTCATGTGAGCCGGGCGATGTGCTGGTCATCGACGGCATGGGCAAGAAGTACGCGGCTATCGGCGGCGATGTGAAATTGCTGCAGTTGAAGATGCGCGGCGCGGCCGGGCTTGTTACGGACGCGTCTATCCGAGACTTGGACATCGTGAAGGACTATGGGCTTAAGGTGTTCGCAGGCGGCAGGACGCCTATGGGCGGCGCGGACGAGATAGACCCGTTCGAGGCGAATGTTACCATCGGTTGCGGCGGAGTCGCGGTGCGCCCAGGCGACTTAATCGTCGCGGACGACGACGGCGTGGTGGTCGTGCCGGAGTGCGCCATCGAGCAGGTCATCGACTGGGTGGAAGAGCACGAGTGGGCAGAAGAATATGTTAAGGAGCGAATAGAGGCAGAAGATGTCGCGCCGGGCAAGTACTACCCGCCACAGCCGGATGTGCTGAAGCTGTATCCGGGGCGTAATGCTTCATGATGAATGTAGTGAGTGAAGCCGTTAGTTTATCTGTACCGCTCATAGAACAACGACTGATAACATCAATTCCTTTCAACGAAGACACTTTTCGTTATTTCGTCTTTGATAGTCTGATTCGTTCTGGAATAGATATAAAGCGGCTGGTGCTTGAATATCCGAGTTCGGAAGTCTCAGGAGAGAAAATAGACACAGTAATCCTGAACTCGGAAGGTGTTATCCCTGAAATAGCAATTGAGTTCAAGTACCATCGCAGCAACCCTAGCGGGAGAAATCTTCCTAGTACTATGTCCGCTGGCCAGTTACTTGCTGACTACGCGAAACTACGGGAATTCTCCAGCGGCCAGCGTATTGTGGTGTACTTAACAGACGGAGAAATGCTTCGGTATTTCGGAAACAGCCGAAATGGACTTTCAATGCTTCTCGATCTTAATGGGGAGTCCGAAATCTTTGATGGCACTTTGCCAATTACCAAGACTTTAAGAGAACACGCAGGAGACTGGTCTCGAGGAGTTCGCTTATCCCTGATCTCACGGTGGGATTTGGGAAGTGAAAACAATCTATTCGTATGGGAAATTGAGCCAATGTAGTCAGGAATGTTTCAGGAGTAGAATCTCACATAAGCGCCCCTCCACTTTTCAGTAAAGGGGCGTTTATTTCTGTTCCTACCCTATACTCGCGTGTGTCCCGTTCTGTGGGCTGGATTCCCGCCCCGCCTGCGTGAGCGCGGAGTTTATGCGCGAGAATGACGGGCTAAATTGGAATTACAGCGTCATCACCGACTTGATAACCTCGTCCTCGCGCGCTTCGTACATGTCGTATGCCTCACTCTTATACACAACTAACGCTCCAGACGAATAGAGATGAGAAGCTATCCCTTGTACCCGTATCAAAAAAAAAAAACAGACCGA
>VXRI01000148.1 GCA_009838595.1 Chloroflexota bacterium
GAGGTAGAGCCCGCAGTCGGCTAAAATACGCCCCTCCTGACATTGCAGACCGGCATCGGCAGCGGCGAGCAGCTGGCACGGCGTTTCGGCGCTGACAAGGCGCTGCTCGGTGCGGCATACATCGACGCGGAACGCACAGAGCCGGGCGTGTTCGCGCAAACCGGCAGCCCTCCCAGAATCGTGCTGGGCGAGGAGAGCGGCGAACTGACGGTCAGGGCGCAGGCCATCGCGGATGTGCTGCGAATGGCGAACATCGAGACTGAAGTTTCGCCTAATGTGCTGACCGCGCTGTGGACTAAGCTCGTCTATATCTGCGCGCTAAGCGGAATGAGTTGCATCACGCGCGCGCCATTCGCCGAAGTCTTGGATACGCCCGAAACCTACGAAATGACAATGCAAGTGATGACCGAAGCGTTCGATGTGGGACGGGCGAGCGGCGTTCCGCTCGAACAGGGCTTGGTCGATGCGGTGATGGCTGGCTTTCAAGCGGAAAAAGCAGGCGGGTTCGTATCTTCCATGCAGACTGACCTGATGGCGGGCAATCCGCTCGAAGTCTCGCTACTCAACGGCGCAGTAGCGCGCATCGGCGAATCGGCAGGCGTACCAACACCCGCAAACGGCTTCATATCGGCCTGCCTAACCATCGCCAACAACAGGGCGCACGCATAGAAGAAGGTTAGGATGGGAGCAATTCGCTTTACCCAATTCCCCATTGACCACAAGCCGGACTGGCAAGACGCGAAGGTCTGGGGCGAACACATGGAGTGTGGAAGATAGATGGACTACTTCATTAACCCTTCACGGGTGCATCGTAGGGAACTGGCGCCTGGCGTAACACTGCGGACGATGTGGGGCGACAAAATCATGATGAGCATGGTCGAGATTGCGCCGAACGCTGTCGTGCCGATGCACTCGCACCCGCACGAACAAGCGGGGGTCGTGCTACAAGGTGAGTTCGAGTTCACGATTGGCGGCGAAGTGAAGACACTCCGGCAGGGCGATGCATATATCATCCCCGCCGGCGTAGAACACGGTGTAGTAGGCTCGGACGGCTGGTCGATGGCACTCGACATATTCAGCCCACCCCGCGAAGATTACAAGAGTTGACTTTAATCTGAACCCAAATATAAAACTACGGTACTCATCACTTGCCAGTGTTATCCAAACGCAACAGCCGCAGGAACGCTAGTCTGCACTCCTGCGGCTGTTGATTGCCGTCGCTGGCGATGTGTTGGCGGTTTAGGTGCCGTAGCGGGCGGCAGCGTTCGGGTCGCTGTACTCGACGCCCTTGGTTCCCCAGAAGACTGCGGCAATGTCGTCCACGGCGGCGACCAGCGCCTCGGCGTTATCCATGCTCACGGTCTGCTTGCACTGACCGGCGAGCTTCAGCGCGGCGTTGAACTTCGCCGCAATCTCGTTGGCGTCCGTGCCGGGCCAGGTATAGTCCGCCCAGAGGATACGCAGCTCGTGCTTGCAAGTCTCGGCGTGCTCTTCCTTCACAGTGATGTAGCGCGACATCGTGTTTGCATACGATGCGTGATCGGAACCTTCCTCCAGAGCTTCGATGCGCAGGACCATCTTCTGCACGGTCTGCGCCGCAATCTTCGCGGAGATGGGGTCGTAGATGCCACATGGAATGTCGCAGTGCGCGCTTGCGGTTCGCACCGATAATAGCCGCTCGATAGTTGACTTAACGCTCATTAGAACCTTCCTTTCGGTAGTCTGAAACTTATTTAGAAGATACAATAATCGTCCTTCCTGCGCAAGTGTTTGGCATTTCGGCGCGCCTGACGAGACGAATCCCGCCACGAAGATATATCCAAATAGGGCGCAATATGGCGAACCAAATCCAGCAAATTCCCTTCCCGTTTGGGCGAAGGTTTGCACTGAGCCGAACGCACATATCCACCAATATGAAAGCGATTTAGCACGATATGCCATTCTCCGCTGGACCGTTAATATACCGAGTGCAAGGCGCAAGCATGACCCCCACGCTGGAACATGGTGACTACCTGCTGGCGCGCCGCATACTTGCCGACACCGAATCGCCGCAAAGAGGCGACATCGTCGTCTTAAGCACTAACACGCCGGAGCGCAGTCAAGTGAAGCGAGTCATAGGGCTGCCACGCGAGCATATTGCCTTGACCGACGGTATGCTGTTCATCAATGGCATGCGGCTCGCAGAGCCGTACCTGCACGGTCTGCCGCCATATCTCGGATTGGACGAATCGTCATGGCGGCTCGGCGCTGAAGAGTATTTCGTGATGGGCGACAACCGCATTCACAGCTCCGACAGCCGCGCTTATGGACCAGTGCACACTGCGCAGATAGAGGCTAGAGCCGTATGCCGCGTATTCCCGCCATCGAGGTGGGGTAGGTTATAGCGGCACAGGCAGATTTGCGGCTGACTAATGGCAGAGGAACGAACGATTCCAAGCATCGGTTCGTTCAAAGGCTCTTCACCCTCATTCTAATCTTCCCCTGTCAAGAGGGAAGGGACTTTGACATGTCTGACAGCCGTGTCGCGCTACAACAGCCACCGCGCCGCTTCTTTGGCGTGGTAGCTGATTATCATGTCGGCACCTGCGCGTTTTATAGATGTTAGGATTTCGAGCGTGATGCGCTGTCCATCGATCCACTCGTTCTCGGTCGCGGCTTTGACCATCGCGTATTCGCCGCTGACATTGTACGCCGCCATCGGGTAGCCGAACTCTTGCCGCGCGCGTGCTATGACATCGAGATATGACAGCGCGGGTTTGACCATTATCATATCCGCGCCTTCATCGATGTCCAGTTGTATCTCGCGCATCGCCTCGCGCGAATTCGCCACATCCATCTGGTAGCTATGCCGATCGCCGAACTGCGGCGCGGAGTCCGCCGCCACGCGGAATGGCCCATAGAACGAAGACGCATACTTCGCGGAGTACGCCATTATGGGCAGATGCTCGAATCCCTTGCTGTCCAAGCCGCTGCGTATCGCCGCGACCTGCCCGTCCATCATCGCGGACGGCGCGACAACATCCGCGCCCGCCTCAGCCTGAACTATCGCCATTTTCGCCAGCAGTTCCAGCGTGGCGTCGTTGTCCACTCTGCCGTTCCGGATGATGCCGCAATGCCCGTGGTCGGTGAACTCGCACACGCAGACATCCGTGAATACCAAAACATTCGGCGCGGTCTGCTTGATGACGCGGATGGCTTCTTGAATGATACCGTTCGGCTCGTAGGCTTCCGTGCCTTCGGGATCTTTGCTCGCGGGCAGTCCGAAGAGCAACACCGCGCCGATGCCTAGCGAGGCGACCTCTTCGATCTCCGCAATCAGGTTGTCGAGCGAGAGTTGGTACATGCCGGGCATCGGGTCGATTGGATTGCGAACGCCGCGTCCATGCGTTACGAATATCGGGTAGATGAAGTCGTCGATGGCAATCCGCGACTCCTGCGCAAGATTTCGCAGCATCGGCGTATCCCTCATCCGCCGCATCCTGACCTGTGGGAATCTACTCATTTTGCCTTGTCTCCCTCCGTAAAGTGCGACTCCACCGCAGAAACCAGCCCTGCAATGGTGTGCTCCGCAGACACGATGTCAATCGAAAAGCCCAACTCTGCGGCACGCTCCGCCGTTATTGGTCCTATGCACGCAATCGTAGCATTTTTCAGCGCGTCTGTGTTGCCGCCCATCAGCTCCACGAGGTTGGTCGCGGTGGACGAACTTGTGAATGTGGCGATGTCGATGCCGTCTGCGAGTATGTCCTGCAGCCGCTCGGTTGTGTTCTGCGGGGTGACGGTGCGATACACTGCGATGGATTGAACATCCGCGCCGTTTTCTGCGAGACCCACCCGCAGCGTGTCGCGCGCGATTTGCGCTTGTGGCAGCAGCACGCATTTGCCTTCAACTCCCAGAGCGCCGAGTTCGTTCACGGCGACATCGGCGACGAACGACGACGGCATAAAGTCGGCGACGATTCCCCATTCGCGCAGGCGTCTTCGAGTCGCAGGACCTATTGCGGCGATGCAAACGCCGTGCAGCGCTCTCGCGTCCATGCCGAGCGCAGGCAGCCTGTCGAAGACAATGTCTACAGCGTTCGCGCTGCTGAACACCGCCCAGTCGTATCGCTGTGCGCTCGACAGAGCGTCGTCGAGTTCAGCGTAGTCTTTTATGGGCTGAATTTCTATGGTCGGCAGTTCGACGGGTATTGCGCCGCGATGCGTGAGCATCGCGGACAGTGCGCTCGATTGCGTTCGTGTGCGTGTAATCAACACGCGCTTGCCGAACAGTGGGCGGTTGTCGAACCAGCGTATTGCCTTGCGCAGTTTCACCACATCGCCGATGACCGTTACGGCGGGCGCGCCAATTCCTGCGGCTGCCGCTTCGTCTGCAATGTTCGCCAGCGTGCCGACAAGCGTGCGCTGATACGGCTCCGTTCCCCATTGCACCAGCGCTACGGGCGTGTCGGGCGGCCGTCCGTAGTCAACCAGTACATCCGCGATAATGCGCAGGTTGCTCTGTCCCATCAGCACCGCGAGAGTATCGCTGCTCTTCGCAAGTGTTTCCCAGTCAACGGATGTGCCCGGTTTGGTCGGATCTTCGCTGCCGGTTACGACCGTGAACGACGAAGCGACTCGGCGCTGCGTTATCGGAATGCCCGCATACGCCGGCGCCGCTATCGCCGATGTGATGCCTGGTATTATTTCGAATGTCAAACCTGCGTTGGCGAGTGCCTCCGCCTCTTCCCCACCGCGCCCAAATACAAATGGGTCGCCGCCCTTCAAGCGCACAACACGCTTACCTGCGCTTCCTAGTTCCACCAGCAGCCTGTTGATGTCTTCCTGCCGATTAATGCGCTTGCCGGGTATCTTGCCTACATCGAACATCTCGACATTCTCACGGGCGTGATCCAGCAGGCGTTTGTCCACCAGACGGTCATAGACGACGGCATCGGCGGATTGTATGAGTCGCAATCCCTTCACGCTGATAAGCTCCGGATCGCCGGGTCCCGCGCCAACAAGCGAAACTATGCCGTCAGTCATAGCATCTTTCATAGCGCCTCCAGAATTCGTGCCGCACCGCCTTCAAGCAGTGTCTCCGCGACCGATTGCCCCGCTGCGATTGGGGCGTTAACTGAGTGCGATTCCGATACTCGTACGATTTCGCTGCCGTCGGGCTTGGCAACCATCGCCAAGATTTGTAAACTGCCGGCGGCGGCGATTTCAGCGTATGCCGCTGTGGGCAGCGTGCAGCCTCCGCCCATGGTTTCGAGGAATGCACGCTCCGCTCGAACCGCCGCGCTCGTCGGCGCGTGGTCTATCGCTTGCACACAGTCTAGCAGTTCGCCGTCAGACTCGCGCACTTGCACCGCAAGCGCGCCTTGTCCCACATCCGGCACGCATACATCAGGCGGCAGGTATGCGCTGATTTCAGACTGCCGGCCAAGCCTTGCGATGCCCGCCGCGGCGAGAATTGCACCGTCGTAGCCCTCGCTGTTCGCCTTGCTCAGGCGCGTGTCCACATTGCCCCTGATTGGCAACACTTCCAAGTCCGGTCGCGCCGCCTTAATCTGTGCGGTTCGTCGTGGGCTGCTCGTTCCAAGTCTCGCGCCTGCCGGCAATTCGTCAAGTGATGCGTTCCAGCGGTTCACCAGCACATCGCGGGCGTCCTCGCGCACGGTGAACGCGGCAATCGCGAGTCCGGATGGCGTGGTCGCTGGCATGTCTTTTGCGCTGTGCACGGCAATGTCAATTTCGCCGTTGAGCAGCGCGAACTCGATTTCTTTGACGAACATGCCGCGCTCCATGCTCAGCAGCGGCGCGGCTTTGTTCCTGTCGCCGCGCGTGGACTGCGGCACGAGGTCGATTTGCAGCAATGGGTGGGCTTGTAGCAACAGGCGCACGACTTCGTTGGTCTGCGCCAGGGAGAGAGAACTCGACCGCGAGCCGATGACGACCCGTCTTTCGACAGCCACTTGTCCTCTACGAACTTGCCCCTGCCTTGTCGTAGGCTAGGGCTTTCTTCTCTTCGTAAATCTTGCAAACGCCCGGCGCACAGTCGCAGCCGACGCCCTTCATGATGTCTGACATCAGCACTGTGCGCGCTTCGTCGTATCTGCCGTCTAGCACGGCGTTGAGCAGTCTGTCGGTGATGCACGCCTGCCAGTGATCGCTGGCGAGCATAATACCCTTGCGGCGAATCTCTGCGCGCACATCGGCGAGCAGGGGAGCCAGTTCAGCATAATCCATGAGCGGGTAGCTCGAATCCATGGGGCTGCCATTGAGCAGCTCGCGGAACTTGCGCGCGAGAGCCGGACTCGCGCCGCCCGTCGATGCCGCAACGGTAACATCGCCGCGAGTCGCCACCGACGGCGCGATGAAGGTGCAAAGGTGCGTTACATCAACGACATTCAGCAGCACGTTGCGCTCTTTGGCTTCATTGGCGATGGCGCGGTTCACTGCGTTGTCGTCGGTCGCTGCAATGGCAATGAATGCGCCCTTCAGATCGCCAACTTCATACTCGCGCTTGTGCCAGACGATTTCGCCGCCGTCCGCTAGATTTTGCACGCCTTCATTGACTTCCGGGCTGATGACGACCACATCCGCGTGGCAGTCCAGCAGTTTGACGACCTTTTCCTCTCCGATGTTGCCGCCGCCAATGACGACGCAGCACCTGTTCTTGACATCTATGAATGCCGGATAGTACGCAGGCATTAAAGTCCTTTCCTACTCATTCTGTTCTCAAGTCCCTTCTCCCTCCAGAAGAAGGATAGAATGGAAACAAATCGTGCCATTCGATACGACGCCCCCAAAAGCGCCCAGACAAAAGGATAGACGGGTTACGACTCCACGAAATATCGCACCCGCGTCTTCTTATACTCGCGCGTGCTGTACAGTAGCATATAATCGGTAATGCCGGTCGCTTTGGACAGTTCTGCCGCCACATCTTCGCAAGTGTCTTGCGAAGTGGCGTGAATCATCGTGAAATGCGTGTAGGGCCAGTCGGGGAATGTCGGCCGTTCGTAGCAGTGCGTAACCCAACGAGACTGTGCCATGATGTTGCCCACTTCTACGGCGCGCTCCGAGGGCACCTTCCACACTGCCATCGCGTTTGAGCGGAAGCCTGCCCTGCGATGGTGCAGCACCGCGGAGAATCTGCGCATCAGCGCGCGCGCTTGGAACGAATCGGCGATGTCGAACATCTCATGCAGCGAAATGCCCAGCCGTTCCGCCATTGGGCTGAACGGTCGGGATACCAGCGGCACATCCTCTTGCAGTTCGCGGATGACTTCTATCTCGAAGTCGGACACGGGCATCGCCTTATTCCAATCTTTGGCAACGGCTCCGGAGCGGTCATAGCCGTCCGGGCTGTAGTATTTCTTCGCCGCGCCTTCTTCCTTGACCATGTCGAAGTTCACGCCAATCTTGAAGAACTTGATGGTCGGCATCAGGCGGTACGACTCGGCGTTCGTCCGCCGCGCCATCGCTT
>VXRI01000127.1 GCA_009838595.1 Chloroflexota bacterium
GTGATGCGGCTGTGGGATCTGGGTTTTCGCGCGGTGCATCACGACGAAAGCTTGCATTCATACTACTCTTGGCAGCTCGCGCAGGGCAGCGGCTTCCGGCACGACCCGCTGATGCACGGGCCATTTCAGTTCGAGGCGACTGCGGCGATATTCTTCATCTTCGGCGACAGCGACTACACTTCGCGCCTGCTGTATGCGGTCGCGGGCATTGCGCTTGTTGCGCTGCCGCTGTTCTTCCGCAGCAGGCTCGGCAGGCTCGGCGCGCTGTTCACTTCGGTGATGCTCGCCTTCTCACCCGCGCTGCTGTACTTCAGCCGCTTCGCGCGCAACGACATCCTTATGGCGGTCTGGGCGCTCGGACTGGTCATTTGCATGTGGCACTATATCGACGCCGACGAGAATGATAAAGGCAAGAGCCGCTACCTTTATATCGCCGCCGCCCTGCTCGCGCTCGCGTTCGCCAGCAAGGAAACGGCATACCTAATCACCGCGATGCTCGGTTTGTTCCTCGCGCTGTGGATTCTGTGCGTGAACGCGCCGCGCATCCTGCGAATGGCGCGCATACGTTTCGACGAGACTAGAACCGTCTCTGCGATAGGGCGCATCGCGTCCGTGTCTTGGCAGCAACTGCCGGCGCTGTCCACACTGCGCGGGCGCGCGGCGTTCTTGCTCATCCTGATTACGCTCACACTGCCGATGTGGTCAGCGGCAATCGGCATATTGCAGAACACGCCGCTATTAAGCTGGTCTAACCTTATCTTCGTGACCCAAGACGGCGGTGGCGTTGTAGGTTCACCTGTGGGCGGCGCGATACTTATCGCCGCGCTGCTAATGGTAACGCTGATGGGTGTATCGGTCGCGACGGGCTTCATCTGGGATCAGAAAGTCTGGCTGATTGCGGGCACAATCTTCTATGCCATCTGGGCGCTGTCATACACTACCTTCTTCACCAATATGGAGGGTGTGCAATCAGGGATGTGGCGAGGTCTGGGCTACTGGATAGCTCAGCAGGATGTCGCCAGAGGCAATCAGCCATGGTACTACTACTTCGTCATAACGCCGCTCTATGAATTCTTGCCGCTTGCGCTATCGCTCGCCGCCGCCGTGTACTATGCCGTGAAGAAGCGGTTCGACGCCTTCACGCTCTTCCTGCTGTACTGGTGCGGGATGACGCTGCTGCTGTTCACCATCGCCAGTGAGAAGATGCCTTGGCTGCTGGTGAATATCACCCTGCCATTCATCGTGCTGGCGGGCAAGTTCCTGGGCGAGATTGTGGCCGGCGTCGATTGGCGCAAGTTGGCTAGTCCGGAAGGTGCGCTTGTCGTCGTGGGCACGCCAATCCTGATGGTGGCGGTGGTGATGCTCTCGCTCGCGGGAACGGGGGACGGCGGCGGGAACGGGCTTGCGGTCGCCATTGCATCCGCGCTCGCGTGCGCCGCGATTTTGGGCGTGGGAATATACATTTCGCGGCAAATCAAACCGTCGCAGATGGCGAAGATAGCGGCGATACCGGCGGTCGTTGTGCTGCTGGCGCTGACTGTACGCGCGTCCGGAATGGCGGCGTACAACCACGGCGATGTGCCGGTCGAAATGCTGGTGTACACGCAGACATCGCCGGACATCCGCCTGCTTGCTGACGAAATATACCACGCGGGCGGGTTCGCAGGCGTGGACAACGGCATCGGCATCGATGTGGACGACACAAGCGGGTTCACCTGGCCCTGGGCATGGTATCTGCGCGACAGCGACGAATACCACGCGGCGTACCGCACCATAAACGAGGATGCCACGTCAAACAGCACACCCGACAGCGAGGTCGTGATTGTTCATTACGATAACAAGAATGCGGTTGCGTCGACGCTCGAAGAGACATACGGCGAGGGACAGCGGATAAAGCACCGTTGGTGGTTCCCTGAGCATACTTATCGCAACATAACGCCGTCGCGGTTTGTAAGCGGCATAGCCGACCGCGGGACATGGCGCAGCGTGGTGGATTACTGGCTCAACCGTGAAGGCGTGCGCCACAACATCGGCAGCGAAGACGCCTATGTATTCTTCGCCCCGGACTTCCCGCAGGATTACCAACCGATTGCCGCGACGGAGTGACGATACTTCGGGCTTTCGGTTATTCGTGTCATTTCATGCGCAGCTAGAAATCTGTAAGCTTTGCCTAGGTTTCAGACCCTTCGCTCCGCTCAGGGTAACAACCGAAAGATCTTGGATGATACTTAACCCGATACGCAGAATAGGTAGGACAGGATGATAGCGCTCTACCCAGCGTATCCTGTGTATAGCATATCCTGTGTATTCTGTATATTGACGCTCGGTTAGCGCTATTCGATGTCGTCTAGGAATGCAAGGATTGCGTCAGCTAACTCGCGCGGTTTGTGGTAGCCGATGTCGTGGATGGTTTCGGGGATCCAGTGGACGCGGCAGTTGGGGATGTTCTCGGCGGCTAGGTTTACCATGCGGCGGCGGGATAAGGCGAAATCGGTGTTGGCGCGGTCTGCGGATGGCCCGGCTGGCACTATCATTGATGGGCATTCGATGCGATGCCAGGCGTCGGATGCGGGGTCATCCCACATTGCGCGGATGACTTGCGCCTGATTTTGCGGGCGCAATATGTCGT
Organism: Chloroflexota bacterium; assembly: GCA_009838595.1. Classification (GTDB taxonomy): domain Bacteria; phylum Chloroflexota; class Dehalococcoidia; order Lucifugimonadales; family JADFKI01; genus Bin90. The sequence goes on from VXRI01000127.1 coordinate 2,630, forward strand.
ATATCTGCCTGTCTTCCTCATAGACCATCGTCTGCACGATGCGCTCGATTTCGTCGTTCCAGCACATGGCTAGTTGACTTTGCATCCGCGCCAGAAACTCGGCGCGCGTGCCGGATACATCGCGCGGCGATAGGCGCTGGCTAAAGGCTTCCCATGTTGCGCCGGGTATCATCTGCGGGCTGAAAAATCCGCCGTCCATCATCACAAGCGCCGCCACACGTTTAGGGTAGTGCGCCGCCGTGGCGACCGCGACATTGCCGCCCCACGAATGGCCGAACACTATCGCCTTTTCGATGCCGAGCAAATCGAGCAAGCCCACCGCATCCGATGCGACCGAGTGCCAGCCGTAGCCGTCCGACGCCTGCGTCGTCTGCCCGTGCCCGCGCTGGTCCGGCGCGACGATGCGGTAGCGGTCTCGCAACAGCGGCGCAACGATATCGTACCAGTGCGCCGACGACGCCAAACCGTGCAACGCGAGAATCGGAAAACCGTCTCCCTGCCAGTCTAGGTAGCGCATTCGCAAATCGCGCACATTCGCCCAGTGTTCCGTCGGCGCCATCGTCATACTATCTCCTATCCGTATGCGTCATATTCATCCTGTTAAGTTACCAAGTTTGGCGGCGTGCCGGTTGCATGGTACTCGCGGATTATGCGCACCGTTTCGTCTGCTATTGCACGCTGCGCCTCCGATGTTTGGCCGCCTATGTGATGCGTACCAATGACTCCGTCCAGCGCGAACAACGGGTTGTCGATGCTGCCCGTGCCTGACGGCGGCTCGCCTTCGAACACATCCAGCCCTGCCTTGATGCCGCGCTCTCGCACCGCCCAAGCTAACGCTGATTCGTCAACGACCTCTGCGCGCGATGTGTTGATGAAGATTGCGCCTTCTCGCATCGCGGCGAAGAAGTCGCGTCCCGCCATTTGCCGGGTGTCGTCGTTCAGCGATACATGCACGCTCACGATGTCCGCCGATTGAGCGACATCTGCGGGTGTCTCCTTACGCGCTATGCCGAGTTCGTCCGCGATGTCGTCAGTGAGCGATCTGCTCCAGCCGGCAACGGACATGCCGAACGCCTTCGCCCTCGGAATCATCGCGCGCCCGATGCGTCCCACGCCAACCAGTCCGAACGCGCTGCCGGCGAGTCCGCGCGCACCGCTGTACGCCGCCTTGCGCCACGCGCCGCGCTGCAGGTCTGCGACATTCGCCGCAATCTGTCTGTCCAGCGCGATTATCAGCCCGAATGCGATTTCGACGACCGCGTTAGAGTTTTTGCCCGGGCAATTGGCGACATATATGCCCATTGACCTCGCGGTTGCCACATCGATGGTGTTGAACCCGGCGCCTGCGCGTATAACAAGTTTCAGCCGACTTGCGCGCAGCATATCGGCATCAACGCGCGTGCTGCGGACGACCAGCACATCGGCTTGTGCGTCCGAGATGGCGGCTGTGAGCGCGTCTCCGCGAGCGTCAGGCGTGTAGGCGACATCGAAGCCGTCCGCCGCGAGCGTGGCGCGCGCATCATCCGAGAAGCGGTCGGCGACCAACACGCGCATCAAAAGCCCGCCCGCTTGTCGCACACATACAGGAACGGTTCGTTGTTTAGGAAGCGCCGCATATTCTCGCGGAAGACTTGCCGCCGTCCCTCGTACATCTGCGGCGTCAACGCGGACGCATGAGGCGATAGCACGACATTGTCCAATCCCCACAGCGGACTTTCCTGCGGAAGCGGCTCTATGGCGGTGGCGTCGATGCCCGCACCGGCGAGTCTGCCTTCTCGCAGCGCATCGGCGAGCGCGTCTTCGTCCACGATGCCTCCGCGCGATATGATGATGACATACGAAGACGGCTTCATCAGCCCGATGCGGCGGCGGTCTATAAGTCCGCGCGATTCTGCGGTGAGCGGCGCGGTTACCACGAACCAATCGCACATCGCCATCAGCTCGTCGAGCCGTTCGAGTCCCCAAACTTCCTTGACCTGCGGCGGCGGCGTAACCGGATTGATGTCCACTGCGTACACATCCATGTCGAAGCCGTATGCGCGTCGGGCGACCGCGCTGCCGATGTCTCCGAGCGCGAGAATGCCCATAGTGCCGCCGGACAGTTCCACGAACGAGTGCGAGTATCCCTCTGCGTCCCACTGCCGCAAGCGTTGGTCTTCCGCCATTTGCCTGCCGCGGTGCGACAGCGATAGCATCATCCAAAGTACATGATCTGCCATTGGGTTGGCGTGCGGACCACGCGCGTTGGTGAGCACAACATCGCTGTCAGCGAGCGCGGGCAGTTCCGCCATAATCTTGTCTATGCCGGTGCCGGGGCAATGTATCCAGCGCAGCTTGGCGGCGGCGGACACGACATCGGGGCTGTCGGGCCAGCCGCAGATAACATCGGCGTCCGCGACTTCTCGCAGTTGCTCCTCGACGCTTATCGCGGCATGAAACTCCACTTGCGGGAACTCGGATTGCAGCTGCTCGACAAAGCCTTCGCCCAGGTGAGCATTGGTCATTAGCACTTTCATAGGTGGCTCCGTATGTTAGCCTTTCAGGCAGTATTTCAGTTCTTCAGGTTAGTCGTGGCTGGGTCTCGCGTCCATCGCAGCCTTCTTACATCATTTCTATATGCGAAAAACCTCGCGCTGCGTATGTCAGGCGAGGTTTCGTGGCACTTCATGATACTCATTCTGCCCAGTTTGGGTGAAGGCTTAGATGCGAACAGGTTGGGATTGTGAATGGGCGTGTTAGGCGTACTTGGCTAGGCGTCCGTGCGCTCGTCTGCGGGCGTGAAGATTGAGCCTTTGGGGAATTGGGGATACTGTGAGGTCTTGCGCCTGACCATCCTGCTGCCGATGGCGTTGAGCGCGACCACTCCTGCGATACCCGCCGGAATCCCCAAGAGAAAGTGCCTGCGCGAAATCCGCCGCTGTTCCTTGTTGTCGTCCATGCTGTGTCTGCCCTTTCGCGTGTATGCGTGTTGATGGCGTGTGCTTGAATCCGTGTGTGCGAAGTCGCCGATCGCGCGAAATCCGCCGCTGGTATAATTCGCCGACTTTGCGGCAATCATTATACTCAACAGCGCGCTCTTGGGGCAAGTTGTGGGCAGCGCGGATATTCTCACTGTACAGTGATTTTCAATTCGTCTTTAGGTTCTGTTGCATTTGTGGTTTTCAGCCCGTCATTCCTGCGAAAGCGGGAATCCATGCGATTGATATCCTTACCCGTTGCTACATCCCTCCTTAGGGTGAGAATAACGCAGCGCGTATGAGCAAGTCTGCCATAAAGACACAATTTCAATTATGTCTGCTATCCTATTTGCAACAAGCTTTGGCTTTACCGCGTGCCGTAATACTACACGCAGCCGGAACAACGGAGGCAGCCAGGATGAAGATGCCGCTTAGTGGAATACGGGTGCTTGACTTGTGCATTATCCTCGCGGGGCCGACTTGTGGCAGAACGCTTGCGGAGTATGGCGCGGAGGTCATTAAGATTGACAGCTGGCTTCGACCGCCATCCGACCGCCAACTCTCTGATGTGGGTAGGGGCAAGCGCAGCATCTGCCTCGACATCACCAAGTCCGAAGGGCTTGAAGTCTTTCTGCGGCTGGTTGATACCGCCGATGTCGTGCTGGGCGGATTCCGAAAAGGCGTCGCGGAGCGTCTGGGAATCGGCTATGAGCAGCTTCGCGAGCGCAAGCCGGACATCGTGTATCTCGCCATCAATGCATTCGGGCAGGATGGCGATTGGTCGAATCGCCCTGGCTACGAGCAGAACGCGCAGGCGGCGACCGGCGTGCAGGTTCGCAATGGCGGGCGCGGCGAAAAGCCCATCCACTCGCCCTATACCTTCAACGACTACGGCACAGGGTTGATGGGCGCGTACGCCGTGATGCTCGCGCTGCTGCACCGGCGGCGCACGGGCAGGGGGCAGTTCGTGCACACATCGCTGGCGCAGACAGGGTCCACATTCTCGTCGCCGTTTCTCATCGACCACGAGGGCTACGAGCGCAACGAAGCCGAAGGATTGGACGCTCGCGGGTCGAACGCGCTCAACGGGCTATACGAAGCGACGGACGGCTGGTTTGTCATCGCCGATGCAGATTGGGACACGCTGACGAATATAACCGCATTCAAGCACCTGTCAGCACGGGATGAGTTTGCCACTGATGCGCTGCGATCGAGGAACGACGCCGCGCTGTGCGACGCGCTTGGCGCAGTATTCCGCGCGCGAACCGTCGCGGACTGGCTGAACGACCTGCGTGCCGGCGGCATAGACGCAGCGCGCAACGACGGCATCGACCGCATCCTAAACGACGACTATCCGCGCGAGCACGGGCTTATCGTCAATGAAGATGTCGCAGGGCTGGGGCAAGTTACGCATGCCGGAGTCGCGCCGCGCCTGAGCAAGACGCAACCGATGCTAGGTACAACGCCCACATTTGGCGAGGATACGGAGGCGGTGCTGCTAGAACTCGGCTACGAAGTCGAAGAGATAGACTCGCTGCGCACGGTGGGCGTGATACCGCCGTTGGGGTAGATTTTGACAGGAGTGGGCGCAGGAAATACAATTGAAGATGTTAACAGGGCCGGCGACAAGAGGCCATGGGGCTCTTCCAAGCACAAAGGGACTTGGATAGCCGGCTCGCTTTCTTTTTTTCAGTAATAGAAAGTCCATCCACTGCTGAACAGGTCGTTTTCCATCTCTACTTTGTCCTCAATGAATTCGTATAGATGAGTGTCTGCACGTTCCCACTTTCTTTGAATTGCCCAAGAGCAATAATCCGCAACTTGTAGGCATGGTTCCGAGG
>VXRI01000285.1:0-2875 GCA_009838595.1 Chloroflexota bacterium
ACGGCTGATTTCTCCGAAGTTCTCGCCCAATCAATTTAGATGCGATTGCCCTGGCTCTCTCCCTTAATTTGATTGACATCGGCTCTGCCTGCGGTGTACGATATAAGGTTGCCGCAATGATGTGCAGCATCAATAAGGCGGCACGTTGTATCGATATGCACTATGAGTAATGCGCTATGGAGGGTTTGCATATGACTTTATCTCAAAAAGTGCCAGTCACCATCCTTACCGGATTTCTTGGTTCGGGTAAGACAACTCTGCTCAACCGGATTTTGACTGAGGAACATGGTAAACGGATTGCAGTGATTGAGAACGAATTTGGAGAAGTTGGGATTGATCAGGCACTCGTCATCAACGCTGACGAGGAAGTCTTTGAGATGTCGAACGGTTGCCTCTGCTGCACAGTGCGCGGAGACCTGATTCGGGTGCTCAACAACCTCAACAAGCGCCGCGACAAGTTTGACTATGTGCTGGTGGAAACCACCGGGCTTGCCGACCCAGGTCCGGTCGCACAGACATTCTTCATGGACGAAGAACTTGCCGCTGAGTATGCCCTCGACGGCATCGTTACTCTCGTAGATGCGGCACACATTGAGCAACAACTCGGCCGCAGCGACGAAAGCACAGAGCAAATCGCCTTCGCCGACGTCCTAGTGCTCAACAAGACGGACCTCGTCAAAGATTCGGCACTGGACATGCTGGAATCTCGGATCAGAGACATCAACCGAATGGCACAAGTCGTGCGCAGTGAGCACGCGAACGTCCCCGTCACAACCGTGCTGGATCTCGGTGCCTTTGACTTGGACCAAGTACTTGAACGTCGACCAACTTTCCTCGAGCCGGAGTATCCATTCGAGTGGACTGGAGTATATTCGCTGGACAAGGGGCGCTACGAACTCACTCTCGAAGAAGGGCCAGACCCAACCATGTCATTGGTCGTAGTTTCCGAACAAGGCACGGATGATGCCGCCCTCCGCGAGAGTGCGGAGTGGTGTGTGCGGGAGTACGCCGAACCGGCGCAGATTATTCAGCCGGGAGAGGACATTCCCGCCGGTAAGCATGTGAGCCTCCAGCTCGATTATCCGGGGCGCAAGTCATTCTTCCTTGATACCGATAGTCCGATACGGATTGGGCTCTACGCCCAGCACCTCCCCGAGGAATTCGATCTCAAATTGAACACAGATGGGGCGGTGGTACACCACGAAGTGGAACGGACCTGGGTGGCACAGCACGAGCACGACGATGAGGTAGGCTCCATCTCAATTGAAGTGGACGGCGACGTAGATGCTGAAAGACTCAACGGCTGGCTGGGCAGGCTGCTTATGGAACGCGGCGTGGACATATTCCGAATGAAGGGCTTCATCAGTGTTGCCGGAGAGTCGCGCCGATTCGTCTTTCAGGGAGTCCACATGCTGTTTGATGGACAACCGGACCGGGAATGGGGTGACGAGCCTCGCCGTAATCAACTCGTATTCATCGGTCGCAACCTGGATGAGCAGGACATGCGGGAGGGATTCGAAGCATGTCTAATCTAAACGTCCTCAGAAAGGGTGTCCTATCCCAAGGCTGGTCTGCGGAAGTCGGCGACTACGCAATAGCCGGGGGGTGGTGCCTTCGGGGTGACGCGCTGGTTGTCGGTGATGCCGAAGGTGGCGTTTACGCATTCAATGGCGAGTCCGGTGAGACCGCTTGGGCGCAGAAGGACGTCCATGACTTAGGGGTACTCGCCTTTGCAGTCCACCCCAACGGTAGCGAGTTCGCCACCGCGGGGCAGGATGGAAAAGCCTTAATCTGGAACGCCGCTGATCACCAAGTAAGCCGTACTATCGATTTTGGCAACGGTTGGGTGGAAAATGTCGGCTGGTCTCCGGACGGCAAACGGTTCGCGGCATCCTGCTCCAGGCAGGTTCGCGTTTATGACTCGGACGGTGGCGAGCTATGGCGGCATGACGGGCATCCCAGCACCGTCAGCGCGATCGCATGGTCGAGCGTCGGGGATCTGGCGACGGCATGTTACGGTCAAGTAACTTTCCTAGACGGGTCAGATGGCAAGGTTAACGAAAAGCTAGAATGGCAAGGATCCCTGGTTTCAATGGTGCTGAGCACCGACGGTGGAATAGTAGCCTGCGGCAGTCAGGACAATTCGGTGCATTTCTGGCGTCGCAGCACCGGGCAGGATTCCATGATGACTGGCTATCCGGCAAAGCCGTCGGCGCTGGCTTTTGATGATACCGGCACACTATTGGCTACCGGCGGCGGCGATGCCGTCATGGTTTGGAGCTTCGACGGAAGCGGACCTGAAGGCACGCGGCCGGGCGTACTTGAGCATCATCTTCAACCCATAACCACGCTTGCCTTCGCTCCCGGGGAGATGCGTTTGGCATCGGGCGGACGCGATGGCGCTGTGGCGACGTGGTCGTTGCAGCGAAATGGCGAGGGCAGACGGATAGGAGCAGAAAATGTGGGTAGCTCAGTGTCCCAGCTGTACTGGCGGCCTGACGGACAAGCACTTGCTGCCCTAAACGCGCAGGGTGGCATAACAGTTTGGCGTATGCAGCCGGAGCCACGCATGAGCAGAGCCGACCGCCGCCGCCTGTTGCGGCGTCGCGAGAGCGGCAGCTGATTCTACGCGCGTATATCGAGCAGTTAACCCGTTACATATGAGTCAATGCATCGGCATTTGTCAACCAACAATCATCCGGAGGATAATTTTGCCCAATATGGAAGCCCCTAAAATCAAGCATCTCAAGTATCTAATGCCGTTGGTGTTGGCATTCGTCCTGGCGTTTGCCGTTGCCTGCGGGTCGCCAGACCCCCCGCCGGCAGCAGCACCAGCACCAGCAGCTACACAAGCACCAGCAGCAGCGACCACGAC
>VXRI01000285.1:2885-7402 GCA_009838595.1 Chloroflexota bacterium
CGACACCACAGCAACCCGCAGCAACAGCCCCGGCAGCTCCGCAACAGCCGGCAGCCACCGCAGTACCTCAACAACCCGCAGCAGCCCCGTCTGTCGCAGAAGAACGTCCCGTCCTGAACGCCGGCGTCATCTGGCTAGACAGCCCTCTGGATCCGGTGAAGAGCGGTTGGGTCGCCAACCAGTCAGGGATGTCGGAAAACTTGTTCAAGCTTTCAGGAACCGATCTCAGTCCCGAACCATGGCTAGCAACATCCGCTGAGCAGATAGACCCGCTGACATGGGAAATTGGGCTCCGGACGGATGTCAAATTCCACAATGGAAACCCGATGGATGCTGAGGCAGTCAAGGCTTCCTTGGAGAGGACAATACGGTTGTCTGCGGCATCGGCAGACAATCTGGGCATCGACTCCGTATCTGCCAAGGATGACCATACCATCACGGTTACCACGACAGAACCACGACCGACCTTGCCTGGCTTGTTGACTTCCCCTGCAACGGCGATTACCGACGCTGTGGCGGCTGATGCCGCAGGGGAAGGCAATTTCATTGCCGCAGGCTCCCTAACGGGACCCTACATTCCCACCGAATACATCCAGAAAGAGCGCCTTAGCAGCATCGCTAACGACGACTACTGGGGTGGAATGCCACCATTGGCAGGCATCGAACATTTTGCCATTCCCGACACCAACAGCCGGGAGCTCGCCTTACAGTCCGGGGATATTGACATTGCCATCAACATTTCGCCCAATGGCGCCGCGACAATCGACGCACAGCCGGGTATGCACAGCCAATCCGCTCCAATAGGCACATCTGTGGTGATGTGGTGGGTCAATTTCGAGCGTGGCACGTTGTCTGACCCGTTAGTGAGACGAGCGATGGCGCACGCCATCGACCGCGAGAGCATTTCAGGCGTGGTGGACACAGAAGCGAGCGGGGTCTTCGCTGAACTTCTGCTTCCGGAAGCTTTCGTGTCTTGTCCTGAAGTGAGCGCGCCAGCCTACGATCCTGAGCGAGCTCGCGAACTGCTGGCAGAAGCAGGATATACCGACACCGACGGAGACGGCTTCGTTGACAAGGATGGCGAACCGCTGGAACTAATCATCGGCGGCTATCCTGAACGATTCCGGTTGCCAGTCATGGCAGAGGCAGCCCAAGCGATGCTCGTAGATGTGGGCATTAAAGCCGAAGTCCGCATTACTGAATGGACAGTGGTCAATGAGCCGGAATGGGATCTCTTTGGATGGTTCAACAACGTAGTCGAAACAGGAGACCCCGTGGTAAACGTCAGCAAATACGCCGGTCTTCGCGCCGATGCCACTGGCAGCGGCGCCAACAACTACGGCCACTACGACAGTTCGAAACTGGTTGACATAGTCGCCAAAGCCGCTGACGTATCCGATATCGAGCAGCGAAAGGAAATCGCCTGCGACGCCCTAGCCGTAGTAACCGACGATACCGCGTTTATACCGGTGTCGCATGTGTACATGGTTTACGGCGTCAGCGAAAATGTCATCGATTTCGAGCCGCACCCGACCAGCCTCTATTTCTTCGACCACCGAATTGGACTCGCCGAGTAACTAGGCGCAGTAATAATATGGGAGAAGGAGGGCAGCGCCGGCATGAGAGCATACTTGGTGCGACGGTTGGTAACGCTGCCTTTGATGCTCCTGGGCATCTCTGCCGTAACCTTCACTTTACTTAATCTGGCGCCCGGCAATCCCGCCGAGATTGTCGTGCGCCAGCGCAATCCCGGGCAGATGCCTAACCCGGCCGAAGTGGCTGCCATGCGCGTCGAGTTAGGCTTGGACGCGCCCGTTCCGGCGCAGTACGTTCGCTGGATGACAGGTGCATTGACTGGCGACCTGGGCCGCTCCTACGTGACGGAACAGCCTGTAGCAGCGCAGCTTGCCCGACGCACCGTGCCGACTGCCTTGCTCACTGTCGTTGCCTTTGCCTTGGCTCTGCTGGTCGCCGTGCCGGTAGGCATCCTGTCCGCACAACGACGCGGTGGCATCCAAGATTCCGCCGCGCGCTTGGCGGCTCTGGTTGGTGCAGCAGCGCCATCCTACGCTCTTGCCTTCGGACTGATAATCTTGTTCTCCGTGAAACTGTCTTGGCTGCCTGCCCTGGGCTACGGTTCGGTGGCGCATATCGCGCTTCCTGCAATTGCCCTATCCCTTGCGCCTATGGCCCAACTGATGCGACTGATACGCGCCAGTATGCTGGAGGTGCTTGGGCAAGACTACATCCGCACGGCGCGAGCAAAAGGGCTATCCGAAAAGATCGTAGTCGCCGGACACGCCCTTCGAAACGCGCTGCTGCCGGCAATCGGGGCTACGGGAGTGCATTTGGGCTACCTGCTCGGCGGAGCCGTGATAGTGGAGACCATCTTCACTTGGCCCGGACTGGGACAACTGATGGTAGGCGCGGCTCTGACCCGAGACTACCCAGTGGTGCAAGGATTCGTAACTTACATTGCTGTGGTCGTGCTGTTGATCAACCTGGCGGCGGACGTTGCCCTCCGAATCGCAGACCCTCGCCTGCGATTCAGTTGAAAGGAGATATAGCAACTGATGACGAGCAACACCGAACAGGCTATGGAACGCTCCGTTTCTTCGCCCAAACGAGGCGGATTCCCGTCCCTACACGGCAGTTCCCGTAGGCGGCGTCAGTGGACAGCGCTACTGCGGGAGCCCGGCACGGCATTGGGGTTGTTCCTGGTGGCGTCTCTGTTGCTGGCAGGCATGTTAGCGCCATGGCTTCCGATGGATGACCCCACTCGGATAAACTTACCCGAACGCCTGCACTCTCCTTCGACGGAGCATCTATTGGGTACCGACCACCTGGGCCGGGACACATTTAGCCGAATCGTCTACGGAACTCGCTTGACCCTGCTTGCAGCAGCAGCCACCCTTGCCCTAAGCATGACCATTGCGCTGACAGTGGGCATACTATCCGGGTACCACGGAGGCTGGGCAGACACGGTGCTGATGGGTGTTGTGGACCTGCTGCTGGCATTTCCTTCGCTTATCCTTGCGCTTGCCGTAGCGGGAGCTTTAGGCCCAGGCTTGTTCAATGTGCTACTTGCAGCCGGTGCGGTGTGGTGGGTAGGACACGCGCGGATCATACGCGGAATTACATTAGGGGCGCGACAGATGGAGTACGTGACGGCAGCGCGCGCCGCCGGGGCAGGCAACCTTCGTATCATCCTTCGGCACATTGCCCCAAACATCCTGGGCCCTATTATCGTAATCGCATCCTTGGATATCGGTTGGATAATACTGGGAATTGCCGGTCTCAGCTTTTTGGGGCTTGGAGCGCAGCCGCCCGCGCCGGAGTGGGGAGCGATGCTCAACGACGCGCGCCCTCACCTCCAGACGGCTCCTCGGCTGTTGTTATTGCCAGGGATCGCCATATTTGGCACCGTTCTGGCGTTCAACCTGCTGGGCGACGGACTGCGCGACCTGCTCGATCCCCGCACCCGTCGAGCGCGGGACGATAGGTAGCTACTCCACAAGAATCCCCTCATATGTACGGGGTTGGTTGTGGATGTCCTTAATCTATGCCAAAATTGGCGACATAAGAATGGCGAACAATCCCCCGCCGTCTCCATCAGTCTCTTCATTCAACTTGCTTGAATCCACAAGCAAGTCGGACATGTTGTTGCCCGATCGCCCTTGTATCTTTGCCTGATTTTCGTACGCAAAAGTGGACAATTTTCGTGGGTTTGGCTATAATTGTCGGACTGGATAGCCGACAGCCTGAGACGCGCTCATTTTCGGCGCTCTCTGACAGAGCACTAGCCGAGGTGGTGGAATTGGTAGACACGCAGCGTTGAGGGCGCTGTGGCCGCAAGGCTGTAGGAGTTCGAATCTCCTCCTCGGCACCAAAGTCCTGTATCTGGCGACGTAGCCAAGTGGTTAAGGCAGGGGTCTGCAAAACCCCTATCGGCGGTTCGAATCCGCCCGTCGCCTCCAGAATATTTTTCGATCGCCCGCGATGCCATTCGCGGGCTTTCCTTTTCCCACATTCTCGGTTATTTACGCCCTGCCCTGCCACTTTGATATAATCCTTACTGGAGGCGCGTCGCAATAGATCTGACGACGCATGTATATCTGAGACCAGAGGAATCTAACACTAAAAGAAAAGGTTGAAAGCATAGTGACAGAAGGTAGCAGCACATCAACAGTCGATTTAGACGCCCTCGCATCGCTCGCCAAGCAGCGTGGGTTCATTTTCCAAAACAGCGAGATTTATGGTGGCATGGCGAGCACCTGGGACTACGGCCCACTCGGCGCGGAGCTGAAGCGTAACATCAAGGATGCTTGGTGGCGCACATTCGTCTGGGAGCGCGACGATATGGTCGGGCTGGACTCGTCCATCCTGATGCATCCAGAAGTCTGGCGCGCAAGCGGACATGTCGATAGTTTCACCGACCCGCTCGTTGACTGCCTCGTTTGCCGCCAGCGCTGGCGCGAAGACCAGCTCGAAGAGCGCAAGTGGCGTGCGAGTGGCGG
>VXRI01000067.1 GCA_009838595.1 Chloroflexota bacterium
TGCTGCTGCCTCCCGTAGGAGTGGGGGCCGTGTCTCAGTCCCCCTCTGACCGATCATGCTCTCACATCGGTTACCCGTCTTAGGCTTGGTGGGCCATTACCCCGCCAACTACCTGATAGGCCGCAAGCTCCTCCCAGAGCGGAATAAACCTTTCTTCATATAGCCGTAACCATATGAACGTACGGGGTATTAGGCCGGATTTCTCCGGATTATCCCCCTCTCCGGGGCAGATCACTTACGTGTTACTCAGCCGTCTGCCACTAGCGCCGGGACCGAAGCCCCTTTGCCCGTTCGACTTGCATGCATTAAGCGCACCGCCAGCGTTCGTCCTGAGCCAGGATCAAACTCTAAACGTTTGTGTGTTCACTTCCACTATCCAGTTGTTAAGGTGCTTCCGCAATTGCGGTAAAAGATAGATTACACTAGCATCTATCCCTTGTCAACGATTTGTTAACCTGTTTTTGGACTTTTCCCGAAATCCACTCGCACATTGCGCCGCGTTTGCCGAGCTACCACTTCATATTCCCGAAAGCGGGGACATGCCAGGGGCATGCCACCAAACCCAAACTCACGCTCGAAAATCTCGATAAAGCCGCAGAGAAAGCCGCCCTTCAAAGGCGCGAACTCGTTGCCACAGTCAGGATGCCTTGGGGAACCCCCCGCCTGAAACCCAAGAGTTCGTCAAATTGCTCGTCGATACTCAATCGCTTCAACACAGCGCGTCTTATGCTCCCGACGCCACTTTCCACAAATCCATGTCGCAAGTCCATGGTTGTACAAGGCATATCACCCAAACGGAGGGCACTATCATCCACCTCAACGCTACGCCGCGTAGAGACCTTCGCGCCTTCGCTACCTATGTGCCGCCGGACATTAGAAGAAACGGCTAGGCTTCCAGCTCAGCCAGTATCCCGCGCACGTAATTGACGCTGCGCCTGTCCTTGTACAGCTGGTCGCCGGTGTTCGCGCCTTCTATGGCGAGGTAGCCGTCATAGCCCGCCTCGACCATCGCGGATATGGCGAAGCGGTAGTCTATGTCACCGTCGGGCAGCGGCACGCGCACATAGTACGAGTGGTCGAGCTCCGGCACATGCACACGGTTGAGGCTCTTGCAGTGCCAGTACTTGGAGTGCGCCGCAAGCGCGGTGATGCACTGTTCCATCGTCTCTTCCGGCTCGACATAGTTCCACAGCACATTGCCCAAGTCCGGGTTGGCGTGCACGAACGGACTGTCCGCAAGTTCCAGCAGGTGCAGCGTTGACCAGCTGTTGTCCGCGATGGAATGCTGGTGCACCTCGATGGTGATGTCGATGCCGTTGTCGCCCGCCATAGCGCCGACTTCACGCAGCGCCTTCGCCGTGCGGATAAAGTCTTCCTGCGATGCCATCTGACTGGAGCCGTGAGACTCCGCCGCACCGGAAGGCCCGGTGTCGAGCATGCGATTCTGTGGTGGACCGCTGAGCGCCGTGTTCACCACCTCAGCGCCGAGTTCGGACGCAACCTCGACCGACTTCTCCAGCCGCTTGCGATTGTGCGCGGCAGTCTGCGGGTAGCAAAGCGCGCCGCCCGCGCGAATGGCTACGCAAGGCGTGCCATTGTCGTCGAGTCGATTTTTCACCTCGTTGACTCTGCTCGCATCTACATCCAGCCCGCCGTTGGAAAGGAAATTGTCCAACCCAAGCTCGATGCCGTCGAAGCCGATGTCGCGCACCTTGTTCAGGTAGTCCGGCAGCGCGCGCTCATCCGGCAGCGACCATGCTGCCCCTGCCTCGAACGGGTAGTATGTGCTGCGCCGAAATGCGTATGCGATTTTCAGTACTGCTCCCTACTAAATACTATGGTCCCGTACTGCTTCTGACGGTCATGGACAGAGTTTGCGCTTTTTCCTGATTGTACTTGAAGGCGAGGCTTTTGTGATTGACCAAGTCGATAATCGTTCCTATCAGACAGAAGCCTGCGGTGAACAGATAGACCAAGCCCATGCCAATCTGTCCAAGATAGAAGCGTTGCACGCCCGCGATGATGACGAATCCGAGAAGTGTCAGCAGCAGCACATTTGTGGGGTCTCGGCGCTGACTCCTGTACGCGGTAGCGAAGGTTCGTGCTTGGTCGTCTGACATGTCTCTAATCAGTCCACCGACGAAAAGCATCTCTTCTCCGTCGAGTTCGGGCATTATATGAATAATGTCAGCCATGTAGCGTCTCCTAATCTGGTTGACGAGCCTTATCTTATTCTTGTCTGTATGAGTTACTTGCCGTTATCTTGCGATATTGCAGCGTGATGATGCGCCAGAGCAGTACGATAACTACTGGCGCGCCTAGAATATGCGAACCCAGCGAACTCTGCAAGTCGCCACGGAACAGGTACCCGATAGCGTGTCCTAGCCCGAACCCGGGACTTTGGATACCAAAAACCCATTGCGGCCAAAAAAGAGTAAAATGCCTCTCGGAGTTCGGGTCGCCAACCGCGACAATCGTCAAGCCGACTGCCCATATTAGCGCTTCAAAGTCCACGAGTTCCCTGAACCTGCGGATCAACTTAATGCTCCATTGAGCCGTCAATGGCTATACTCCTACTCCTCCAACCCAAACGCGTCCACCGCCATGTCCACGATGTAACGGCTGATGGTTAGCGATGAAGTGGCGCCCGGCGACGGCGCGCTTAGCACATGTATCGCGTTTTCGGTCTCGGATATGGCGAAGTCTTGCAGCAGGTTGCCGTTGCTATCGACCGCCTGCGCGCGCACGCCTGCGCCCGGCTCGCTGAGGTCGTCCATCTCTATCGACGGCATGAGCGTCTGCAGCGATGTCAGGAACAGCGACTTTCGCAACGAGCGGTGCTGCTCGTCTATGCCGCTCTTCCAGTGCGTCAGCGACATCTTCCAAAAACCGGGATATGTCAGCGTCTCGAACGCCTCGCCCAGGTTGAAGCTCGTCTTCGTGTAGCCCTCGCGCGCGAATGCCAGCACCGCGTTGGGGCCCGCTTCCACGCCGCCTGTAATGCGCTTGGTGAAGTGCACGCCGAGGAATGGCAGGCTAGGGTCGGGCACTGGGTATATCAGGCTGCGCACGAGATACTGGCGCTCCGGCTTGATGGAAAAATACTCGCCGCGGAACGGGATGATGCGCAGTCCCGGCTCTGCGCCCGTCATCCGCGCCACCTTGTCGGCTTGCAGTCCGGCGCAGTTGATGATGTGCTGCGCCGCAATCTCGCCGCGCGATGTTTCGAGATACATCCGCCCGTCGCGCCGCGCAATACCGTGCACGGCAGTGTTCAGCATCAGGTCGCCGCCGTTCTCGCCAAACTCGATTGCGTACGCCTGAGACACCTTCGTGAAATCGATGATGCCCGTGTTCGGCGAGAATATCGCTTGCACTCCGGCGGCATACGGCTCAAGCTCGGCGAGGCGCTCCGGGCCAATCATCTCCAAGCCTTCCGCGCCGTTCGCCGTGCCGCGCTCGAACAAGTCTTGCAGCCGCGGCACTTCCTCGTCCGTGATGGCGACGATGACCTTGCCGCACATCTCGTATTCGATGCCGCGCTCGTCGCAGAACTGCCGCAGCAGCCTGCCACCAGTTGAGCAGAAATTCGCCTTCTGCGAGCCCGGCGCGTAGTAGATGCCCGCGTGGATGACGCCGCTGTTGTGCCCGGTTTGGTGCTGCGCGACTTCGCCGTCCTTCTCCAGCACGACTATCTTGTAGCGCGGGTATTCCTCCGCAAGCCGCATAGCCGTCGCAAGCCCAATAATGCCCGCGCCAATTACCGCAATGTCATAACTATTCTGAAAGCTCATAATCTCTCCTGTAGCACATTCTCGCCATGTTTAGCGATTGTAACATAGCCGAGTATCTTGTCCCGTATCATCTCGTATATCCTGCCCATCAATGGTAAGTTCTTCCGAAAGTTCCACATTGTCCCTAGTCGTGATAGTCTAATCATAGTTGGCACACGAAATAGGAAAAGGACAAAGAAATGGCAGCGCAAGCGCAATACTCGGCAATCGTCGTGGGCGGCGGGCACAACGGGCTGGTCGCCGCGAACTACCTCGCGCGGCAGGGCAACAGCGTGCTCGTGCTGGAACGGCGCGACTTCGTGGGAGGTGCGTGCATCACGGAAGAACTGTTCCCAGGCTTTCGTGTATCCAGCTGCGCGTACATCTGCCACCTGTTGCATGCGAAGGTCATCGACGATCTGGAACTTCGCAGGCACGGGTTGGAGATATACGAGATGGACCCGGTTAGCTTCCACCCGCTGCCCGGCGGCGAGCATGTGCTGCGCTGGCACGACGACGAGCGTACCGCAGAAAACATCGCGCGCATATCCCCGGCGGACGGCGCGAGTTATCACGATTGGACAGCGTTCTGGCGGCAGGCGGGCGGCATCATTCAGCGCTACTTCCTGACCGACCCGCCAACTCTCGCGGAGGTCGCCGCCGATGTGCGCGGCACGCCGGACGAAGCGATATTCGAACGCATGCTCACCGGCAATATGAAAGATCTCGTGGAAGAGCATTTCGAGTCGCCGCTGGTGCGCGCCTGCTTCATCGACGCGCAGGACGCGGGCGATGTTCGCGCGCCGGGCAGCATTATGGCAGTCGGCTATATCCGCAGCGATATTCTCACGCCGGACGAGAACTTCGGCATTCCGAAGGGCGGAATGGGCGCAATCACGCAGGCTATGGCGAGGTCGGCGCAGTCGCAGGGCGTGGAGATTCGCCTCAACGCCGAAGTGCATCGCATCCTAATGCAAAACGGCAGAGTGATAGGCGTGCAGATGGCGGACGGCGAGCGCATCCACGCGGACGCAGTACTGTCGAACGCCGATCCGAAACGCACATTTCTGTCGCTTATAGGAGCGGACGATGTGCCGCCTCCGCTGCTGAACGACATCCGCCGCGCCAAGACAGAGGCGTCTTACCTGAAGTTCCACTGCGCGATGAGTGACTTACCCGACTTCTCCGCGTATCTCGGCGAGAACTACGACCCGAAGGCGCTGGCGTACATCCGCGTCTGCCCGTCCGTCGAGTACTTCGAGCGCAACTGGGACGATGTGAAGCGCGGCAGACCGTCGAGCAGCCCCGTAATGTACATTCAGATTCCGACGGTGTACGACGATACGCTGACTCCGCCGGGCAAGCATGTGATGTCCGTGTGGTCAATGTACGCGCCGGTACGGCTGCGCGAGGGCACTTGGCAGGACGCGCGCCACGTCGTAGGCGAGCATCTAATCGACACGATAGCGCGGTACGCGCCGAACTTCCGCGATGTGCTGCTAGACTGGGAACTCTTCACGCCGGCGGAACTCGAAGAGCGCGTAGGTTTGACCGACGGCAACATCCGCCACTTGGACATCACCTCGCAGCAAATGTTCGCCATGCGAGGCAGCCGCAGCATCTCCGGCTATCGCACGCCAATCGAAGGGCTATACATCTGCGGCGCCGGCGCTCACCCCGGCGGCGAAGTAACCGGCGCCCCGGGCCACAACGCCGCGCACATCCTACTGCGCGACTGGGAACAGGCGGTGTAACCCGTTAATTTGCGTGGCAGCAGTACCGGAACGAAAGCTTATACTGGGCAGACATGGCATGAACCGAATTACGCCATCCTATACAACAGAACAAACATAACACCACGGAGCGTTCCAATGACCACCACCGACATTAATTTCATGACCGCGGTCGATCTCTCGCAGCGCATTCGCAGCGGAGACCTGTCCTGCGTAGAGGTGATGCAGGCGCATATCGCGCAGATTGACCGTGTGAATCCGCAGGTCAACGCCATCGTTACCTATCATCCCGACACGGCGCTTGAAGGCGCGAAGGCTGCCGATGATGCGCTGAGTCGCGGCGACGATGTGGGCGTATTGCACGGCTTGCCGGTGGCGCACAAGGATCTCGTCGACACCGCCGGAGTGCGCACCACATACGGCTCGCCCATCTACGCCGACCACATCCCGGAGCAGGACGCGTTGATGGTCGAACGCCTGAAGCAAGCGGGCGCGATCTCCGTAGGCAAGACGAATACGCCCGAGTTCGGCGCAGGCTCGCAGACATTCAACGAAGTCTTCGGCGTGACGCTCAACCCGTATGACCTGACGAAGACTTGCGGCGGCAGCAGCGGCGGCGCGGCGGTCGCGCTGTCGTGCGGCATGGTCGCCATCGCGGATGGCAGCGACCTCGGCGGTTCGTTACGCAACCCGTCGAACTTCTGCAACATAGTCGGATTTCGCACTTCCGTCGGTCGCGTTCCGGTCTGGCCATCCGCCATGCCTTGGACTTTGCTATCGGTGCAGGGACCGATGGCGCGCACCGTGCAGGATACAGCCCTGATGCTCAGCGCCATCGCCGGTCCGGACGCGCGCTGCCCTGTCGCCCTGACAGACGAAGGCGATTCCTTCAACCCGCTGACACACTCACTAGAGCGCGATTTTGAAGGCGTGCGCATCGCGTGGAGCGGCGATATGGACGGGCTGCCGGTTGACCCGCGCATCCTGACCGTCATCGAGAGCCAGCGCGGAGTTTTCGGCGAGCTTGGCTGCGACATAGATGAAGGGTGCCCCGATTTCAGAGACGCCAACGAAGTCTTCATGACGATGCGCGCCGCGAGTATGGCGGCAAGCCGCGCCGAACTGCTGCGCACGTACCGCGACCAAATGAAAGACACGGTCATCTGGAACATCGAGCAAGGCATGAAGCTAACCGCCGCCGAGATTGGCGCCGCCGAAATCAAGCGAGCAGCCCTGTACGAGCGCGTCCGCAAGTTCATGGAGACCTACGAATTTATGGTGTTCCCGGTCAGCCAGCACCCGCCGTTCGATGTTACGCAGCCGTACCTGACCGAAGTTGCCGGCGTGCAGATGGACACCTACATCGACTGGATGCGATCCTGCTATTACATCACTGCCACCGGGCATCCCGCCATCTCCGTGCCCTGCGGCTTTACCGACGAAGGCTTGCCCGTCGGAGTGCAGATTGTCGGACGCCACCAAAACGAGTTCGCCGTTCTGCAACTGGCCTACGCCTTCCAGCAGGCGACAGGCTTCTGGAAGCAGAGGCCCGAAGTCGCGGAATAGGATTTAATCCCTATTCTAATAGTCCTTATTCTCCTCATGGATATTGCTTGATATTGCGGTCTTCAGAATTCAGACTTGCATTTTTCGCTACTGTATGTAAAATGTTAGTAATTCGCTGATGCGAAGATGGATGGTTCTGCCATCGGGGGAGGCTCTGAAGCCTCCCTTTCTTTGTTTAGATGAACTTCTTCCCGAATACTCGTTGACCTTGCCTATCATACTTGCTCGCCGGGATGTTCACGATTTGACGAGCGAAAGTCCCTAATTTTCGTCCAAGCAATCCTTGGTCGTGAAGAATTTCAGAAC
>VXRI01000342.1:0-5664 GCA_009838595.1 Chloroflexota bacterium
TGACTAGTACATCTACTTGTCCAAAGTTTTCCACGGCTGCACGAATGAGCGACTCGCCGCCGTCCATTTCAGCCACATTGTCGTAGTTGGCGACGGCGTTGCCGCCTGCTTCCTGTATCGCCGCTACCGTGCCGTCGGCAGGGGCTTGCGAAGAGCCGCTGCCGTCAACATCGCAGCCGAGGTCGTTGACCACGACGGATGCGCCTTCTTCGGCGAGCAGCAAAGCGGTCGCTCTGCCGATGCCGCGTCCCGCTCCGGTGACAACCGCTGTCTTGCCTTCTAAGCGGTTTCCCATGTATCTACCTCCGTATGCTGGTTAGGTTTATTGCTTCCTTTTGCCGTTGATTGCAGGTCAAACCGGAACGGCGGTTGCCTTGGCTGCGTTTGCTGTGCGGTCCTTTTACTAGAGGGTAAATCGCGCACCAATAATGCAGATTCTTTAACAAACGATTAATATGGATTAACCGTCCGTCGTGGTTTGAACCGCGCAAATTATGATACCTTATCGGCGTATGTTTGAAAAGTTTATCACAATCACCGCCGTTCCCGCCTTTGGCACAATCAACAGAGTGGGCATGATGGATATAGCGATGGTCAGAGATGGATAGAATAGGAGTTTCAGTTTGATACATGAGAATTTTGAGTGCGAAATCTACTTCATAAGACACGGGCAGTCTGAATCCAATGCCATGCCGGATCGGACATCCTTGAATCCCGATTCTTCGCTTACAGGCAAAGGCTTCGCTCAGGCGCGCCTTCTAGGAGAAAGGTTGAGGCAGGACGGTGTTGACTTTGACATAGTGTACAGCTCCAGCCTTCTTCGCACCGTGCAGACTACTCAGACTATGCTTGACGCGATGGGAGAGCCAGACAGGGATTTCGCGCGGGTAGATGCCATCGTCGAGCAGAGGACAACCGGCTGGAGGGGCTTACGCACGGAGGACTTGTACACACCTGAGTTGCTCGCGTATATGCGAACGAAGGCGAGCCACTTTGTGCCTCCACAGGGCGAGTCACACCGCATGGTGCAGCGCCGCTACGCCAACTGGCTAGAGGATGAAATCCTTTACAACGCCGATCTCACAGACAGCCCACAGTCTTTGCGGATAGCTATCGTGGGGCATGGTGCTGCCACCCGTTGCATCCTGCACTACATACTGGGCTTTGACGAACAGTTCATCTGGAAGATGGTATTGGATAACACATCCATCTCCCGATTCCGCTTCAATCGAGAAGGCTGGTTTCCCATCTGCATCAACGACACGGCGCACCTGCGTGGCGCGGCATATGAAGATTAGCGCGAACTAGCGGTCGGACGTGCAACGTCGCGGACAGGACAAGGGGGGTGAAGCTTGGAGCGGAAGACGGGGTTCGAACCCGCGACCTCATCCTTGGCAAGGATGTGCTCTACCAACCTGAGCTACTTCCGCCTACACCGTGGTGCCGAGGGTCAGAATCGAACTGACGACACCAGCATTTTCAGTGCTGTGCTCTACCTACTGAGCTACCTCGGCGCATCTAATAATGTTAATGTCCATAAGCGCGGGTGTCAAGATTTGGTTTAACAAGAATACAAGGGAGTAAAGCGGGCGCACCGGTGTCTTATGGCTAGAGGTTGAGCAACGATTACACGCGCATTGTGGTTCGAATAAAGGTTCACAACGACGGATATAGGAGCGAGAACCTTCCCCGCTGCAAGCATAATATCTGTCTTACTCGGCGTGGTTAAGGCGTAGGGCATAATTGGGGTAACGGTGAAGCGTTTGGTGACTTCACAGTATAGTTCCCAAACGGATGCCCGTCCCCGAACAGATACGAAAGCGGGCTGCACTACGCCGGCTACCATACTTTCACCCTAGAAAAGTATTCTGAGGATGCCGACCTGACCCTGAAGTCGCGTACTTGTTAGTACCGTCGAACATCTATTGATGTTGCTCTCCGTTGCGCCGCCTCCCACGATAGACGAGTAAAACGACAATAACGGCGCCAATAACCAGTGGCACCCCGAGAGAGGCAAGAATAATCTCGTTGAATCCTCCACGACTCTCCTCAAAACTCGATGCCGTCATGATCGGGTCTTCCTTCTCATTGAGTGTAGCTGTCGGAGTCGAAGTCGGCATTGACGTTGGCGTTGGCATAAAGGAGGACGAAGCAACAGGCTTTTGATAAGGAACCGGCAATGGAGCCGGTGTCTGTGTCGGCACTGGAGTCGGGTCTTGCGCAGGCCGCGAAATTTGCCGCGCAGGGGGGGCCGTCGCCGCCACTGGCGTCACAAATCCGGATGGCGCAGCAAGCGCAGCCGGTGCCGGAGTAGGCGTTGCCACCGCGGGAGTATCGTCGATAGCCAAGACAAATTTGCCAAGGCGCTCCACATTCGCGACCACCCAGGTATAGTCCGAATTCTCTTTCTCGCAGCGATGCTCCATCAGATGCCACTGCCCTGATACCACTGAATACACCCTTGCTCTGCCCTCTCCGCACACGCTCATGTCCTCGTTCTGTAACCGTAGCCACAACTCCGCCTCTGGAGTATAGACGACATCTATTGGGATCTCGCCATCCGGCTCGTAGGTATTCGTTTCCAGCGCAAGCACGACTCGCTCAAGATCCCCCGGTGCGCTGCCATGCGCTTGGAGGTTGACCTTCATCAGCTCCACATCAACGTCCTTCGGAGGGGACAATGACTGCACTACGAGTTTCACCGTACCGTCCGGCAGGACTACCACGCCATCCTCGGTGCGCGGCACGAACTGCCTGACATAGCCCGAAGAAAGTACCTCCAACATCACGACGACCTGTTCCGGGGCTTTTCTGGATGAGCTCACATTTATGTAGATGACATCGATGTACTGTCCGGGCGGCAGATTGGGTGAATCCACCGAGACGGTTATCTGCACAGCGTCATCAGGTCCGTTCGATGTCCCTGAAATTGGCTCCTGTGAAAGCCAATCCGCGCGACTCGACAGCGTGAAGTCCATAGGTTCGTATATCTTGTTCCAGACATTGAAAGTCTGCGGCGCAGGACTGTCGCCACCCTCAACTGTGCTGAAAATCAACGCCATAGGCAAAATGCCAGGCTGTGGGACGTCTGCGGATTGCGCCGCCACCACGCCGATCGCCCTTTCGGAGTCGCTTGCGTCCTCTTTACTTTGCTTTGTAGTGAATGTTATCGACTCAGTTTCCTCTTCTGGGAACGAGTTACTCAGAGATGCCTCCACAATGTACTCTGTTTTAGAAATTAGACCTCTGATCCGGGTACTCGCAGAGTCATTTGCCGAGTCTGCTTGCTGAGTAGGTCTCCAAAAATTGTAATGCTTGTTGCGATGACGGAAATAGACCGTCTGCGAGACTCCGTACGAGTCCGCTATGACCGCTCTGACAGTCGCGCCGTTTTTGCCTATGTGCACAGCTTCGACGGATTCTACACTCGGTTCCCGCAGCGTTCTGAATGACGTATGCGCCGTCCCCCCATCGGGGAACGAGCTGTCGAGAGATCCCTGCACTTCATAAGCGGTATCCGCGGTGAGTCCGGACAGCCCTATCTCCGCGCTGTCAGTGGTACTGGTGGTCTTCTGAATGTCACTCCACTCTCCCTGAGGAGTGGTAGTGCGGTAGCGCACATGCACAGTCTGTGAACTGCCGTTGGCGTTAGCAATGCTGATGTTTGCTATGGCAGCGGTCTGAGTTTCGTCGTCAACGCTAACCCCCGACACTATGGGGGCGGGCGGCAGTGTTCTGAAGGTGTCCGTTTCGGAACTGCTAAAGTCGGAAGACAGAGAAGCTTCAGACTCATACTCGGTATCAGGAGTTAGACTAGACAACCCTATCTTTGCGCTGTCAGTGGTACTGGTGGTCTTCTGAATATCGCTCCACTCCCCTTCAGGACTGGTGGTGCGATAACGTACATGCACAGTCTGCGAGCTGCCGTCAGGGTCCGCTATTGTAATCATTGCGTCGGCAGTGGTCTGCGTTTCGCCCTTGACCTCAAGATTCGATATGCTAGGATAGCGCAGCGTTCTGAATGACGTATGCGCCGTCCCCCCATCGGGGAACGAACTGTCGAGAGATACCTGCACTTCATAAGCGGTATCCGCAGTGAGTCCGGACAACCCTATCTTTGCGCTGTCAGTGGTACTGGTGGTCTTCTGAATATCGCTCCACTCCCCTTCAGGACTGGTGGTGCGATAACGTACATGCACAGTCTGCGAGCTGCCGTCAGGGTCCGCTATTGTAATCATTGCGTCGGCAGTGGTCTGCGTTTCGCCCTTGACCTCAAGATTCGATATGCTAGGATAGCGCAGCGTTCTGAATGACGTATGCGCCGTCCCCCCATCGGGGAACGAGCTGTCGAGAGATACCTGCACTTCATAAGCGGTATCCGCGGTGAGTCTGGACAGCCCTATCTTTGCGCTGTCAGTGGTACTGGTGATCTTCTGAATATCGCTCCACTCCCCTTCAGGACTGGTGGTGCGGTAGCGCACATGCACAGTCTGCGAACTGCCGTTGGCGTTAGCAATGCTAATGTTTGCTATGGCAGCGGTCTGAGTTTCGTCGTCAACGCTAACCCCTGACACCATGGGAGCGGGCGCAAGCGTGGTGAATATGGCTGACTTATAATCCTCGAAGTCGTCTGCGAGGGACACCTGCACTTCGCAAGTCGATCCGGGGTCCAAACCGTTGATGTAGAATGAAACTGTCTCCCCTTCAAATGTCTCGCTGACAATTCCGCTCCACTGAGTTGTGCCCAGCCCTCGATGGCGCAGGTATGCCGTATTTGCGCTTGCAACATCTACGTTCTCTATCAGCGCGTTGGCGACGGCTGAAATCTGCGTAACATCGTCTATATGCAAGCTGGCAAGATTGGGCTGCAAGAGCGTGTCAGAATCTGAAGGCTGCTCGCCCGGCTGCGCTGAAGTGGTGAATGTTGCAGTGCGCGAGTCGGAAAAGTCGCTCGCCAACGACGCCTCAACTTCGTAGCTCGTCCCTGCCGTCAGATCTGCAAGACTGAACGCCGCGCTCGAGCCGCTTGTCGTCTTTGTCTGCGTTGCGCTCCAAGAACCGCCATTGACCCGATAGCGCAGATACACGGTTTTCTGACCGGCGCCGGCGTTGGCGATGCTCACCGTAGCCGTAGCCGATGTCTGCGTTATGCCGCTCACGGTAACGCCGGACACGCTTGGGGTTGAAGGCGGTGGTGAGTTCGTGGTGGTGGTGGTGAATGTCGCAGTACGCGAGCCGGAAAAGCTGCTGTTCAGAGCAGCCTGCACATTGTAGGTAGTTCCCGCGCTCAAACCTGACAGGCTGAACGCGCGGCTTGAACCGCTTGTCGTGCCGCTTTGCGCCGCGCCCCATTGCCCACCGCTCACCCGATAGCGCAGATACACGGTTTTCTGACCGGCGCCGGCGTTGGCGATGCTCACCGTAGCCATAGCCGATGTCTGCGTTGCGCTGCTCACGGTAACGCCGGACACGCTTGGGGTTGAAGGCGGCGGTGAGTTCGTGGTGGTGATGGTGGTGAATGTCGCAGTGCGCGAGCCGGAAAAGTCGCTCGCCAACGACGCCTCAACTTCGTAGCTCGTTCTTGCCGTTAGACCGGCAAGACTGAACGCCACGCTCGAGCCGCTTGTCGTCTTTGTCTGCGTTGCGCTCCAAGAACCGCCATTG
>VXRI01000342.1:5764-7367 GCA_009838595.1 Chloroflexota bacterium
CACGCTCGAGCCGCTTGTCGTCTTTGTCTGCGTTGCGCTCCAAGAACCGCCATTGGCCCGATAGCGCAGATACGCGGTTTTCTGACCGGCGCCGGCGTTGGCGATGTTCACCGTAGCCGTAGCCGATGTCTGTGTTATGCCGCTCACGGTAACGTCGGACACGCTTGGCGGCGGCGCATCGTCATCAGTGATATTGAATGTGAAGGGGCCGCCGCTGCCGGATGCTCCGCCGCCCAAATTCGTTCCTGATGTAGATGAAAGCGCATCCAAACTAACCGTTATGGACTCATCGCCTTCGACATCAGTATCGGCGGTGGCAGATAGCGTTAAAGTTGCGCTGGCGGATGCGTTGGCGCCTCCGGTGAATGTGACAGTCACGCTGCCGCCGCTCAGATTGCCATAAGATACGCCATTGGCTGTAGAGCCGTTCACGGTGTAGTCAACGCCGGCAACGGCATCGCCGCCAAAGTTCAGCACAACGTCAAGCGCCTCGGAAGACTGCAACGCTCTGTTAAGGGATAGAGTAATGGGTTTCGTTCCGCCGGTCTCAGGAATGTCCGCAGTAGTTGTGGAAAGCGTCACGGATGTGGCGTCGTCGTCAGACACACCTACGGACGCGGATGAAGATTCTCCATCCGCAATGTAGCCCGTTCCGACGGCTGCTATAGCGACAGTTACGGACCCGTTGGGCTCATCCACGCTGTCCATCGTTGTATCTAGGCTGAATATCGCCGATGAGCTGTCGCCGGAGATAACCACGCTCTGGTTCTCTTCGTCTATAGTCGCAACAAAGTCGCTGTGAGGAGCATCCGAAACCACCAGGCCAACGGTCATATTTTGAATGGGAGGTGGCTCGACGCTAACGGTGAACTTGGCGGAACTTCCTTCAGTAACATCCGCGCCGCCGGTAATCCTGACGATTCCATTGAGAACGGACTTGTGCGTTGCGCTTTTATTAATGTTGCATCCTGGATCAGACGCATTAGCGTCATACACAGATATTGCGATTCTGTGTGGAGAACCGCGGTCGTATCTGTCTCTGTGCTGTATATCCGCGACTACCGCGCCGCACTTATTCGGTCCGCTGGAGGGAGTAACATAGCCAGGAATTTGCACTCCGTTACTATCGGAAGTGGGGAAAGCATCCTCCGGTGAATTTCTATTGGGATGATCAGTCGTCTGAATGCTGAATGTCTTATAGTTTTCGCCTGCGGGAATCGTGTATGTTCTAAGGTCATCAGGGATGCCTCTACCATCGATGACGACTCTTCTAGATTGCCATACCAGAACTTCCACAGGGAGGTCAGCCGTAGGAGCGGGATCGGCGACAATTGTGAAGGTAGCGGCAGTGCCTTCTTCAATCACAGCCGTTCCGGTGGCGTATATGCTAATGGAAGACAGTGCTGAATCGGCGTGTGCCGGCATGCCAGTTGGCAGCAACAAAGCAATGGCGGCAAACATCAGCGCAGCCGTCAAGCCCAACAGAGTCCCTGCCCGCCTTTTCATAGCGGCGAGTATATCGAAAAGTTCCAGATGGAAAAGCATATCTAACCCCGTGTGCGAGTTTTATACGATGGATAGCAATAGTTGAAAAACCAGGTCC
>VXRI01000016.1 GCA_009838595.1 Chloroflexota bacterium
TCGATTTGCAAACAGACGACATCGAATAACAAGCAATCTGTAGGGACAATGAACGGCAAAATCAGCGGCAACGAACACTCATCCAGCCCCCTAAACCGCATACGCATACTCGACCTGACTCAGGTGCAAGCCGGTCCGTCGTGCACACAACTGCTCGCGTGGCTTGGCGCAGATGTGATAAAGGTAGAACAGCCGGGCGTCGGCGACCGCACGCGGCGAGAGAGGGCGACTAATCCTGATATTGATAGCTTTTACTACCTTGTGTTCAACGCGAACAAGCGCAGCCTCACGCTAAACCTGAAGTCTGACGAAGGCTGCGACATATTCAAGCGGTTGGTGGGTATGTCCGATGTTGTTGTAGAAAACTATGGACCGGGTCGAATGGAGCAATTCGGCTTGGGCTACGACACACTGCGACAGGTGAATCCACGCGTCATATATGCCACAATCAAGGGTTTCGGGACATACGGCCCTTTCGCGCACATCAAGAGTTTTGAGCATATTGCGCAGGCGATGGGCGGCGCGATGAGCGCGAACGGCGATATCGGCAGCGAGCCGATATTCGTCGCGCCGGGCGTGGGCGATTCCGGGACCGGGTTACACTGCGCCATCGGCATACTTGCCGCGCTGCGACAGCGAGACAATAGCGGCGAAAGTCAGCGAGTAGAGGTGTCCATGCAAGACGCGGTGGTCAACCTGATGCGCATTCGCATGCTAGACACGCTCGCGGACGGCAACCCTCTCGCGCGCAGTGGCAACCGCATTTGGGGCGCGCCATCGATGATATTTCCATGCTATCCAGAAGGACCAGACGACTACATCGCGCTAGTATTGAGCGGTGATTCGTGGGACACGATTCTCGCCGTCTCCGGACGCGCCGACCTAATTGGCGATGAACGCTACGCCACCGATACCGCCCGCCGCAAGCACGCCACCGAAGTCGAGCAGATAATATCAGGCTGGACACGCACGATAACTAAACGTGAGGCGATGGACATCCTCGTGCCGCTTGGCGTGGCGTGCGGTATGGTGCAAGACACGCGCGAAGTCCTGGACGACGAGCACCTGCAGGCACGCGAGATAGTGCTGCAAATGCAAGACACCCAGCGCGGAGAATACACAGCGCTAGGCAATCCAATCAAACTCGCATCCAACAACACCCCCATCAGCCCGCCGCCACTTCTAGGAGAACACTCCGCCGAGCTGCTGAACTCGCTGCTGGGCATTGAAGATGCTGAGTTGACAGGATTACGCGACAGGGGTGTGGTGTAATGGTGAATATGGGAAGTGTATGCGCCCCATCCTAGACTTCCTCTAAAGGGTAAAGGGCTATATGATTGGCATGGCAGGCCTTTCTTCCAATTTCGGTAAAGGGCCTATTCGCCAACCGTACCGCCCGCCTTTACTTGTCAGGGGATTGGTGCAAGTGCTACCATTGGGCAGTATATGTCGCGGCTGCGCGGCTGTTAAGGTTCGCTCTCATTCAAGGAGTTGTGCACGAATTGGGAAGCATTAATGTCGCTATCATCGGCGTGGGTAACTGCGCCTCCTCGCTGGTGCAGGGCGTCTCCAAGTACGCCGGCGCATCCAATAACGAAGAGATTCCGGGGCTGATGCATCCGGTGCTTGGTGAGTATGGCGTGGGAGACATTAACTTTGTCGCCGCGTTCGATGTGGACTCGAGCAAGGTCGGGCTGGACCTGTCCGAGGCTATCTTCGCCAAGCCCAACAACACCGTCAAGTTCCAAGATGTGGAGCACACCGGCATCACAGTGCAGCGCGGTATGACGCACGACGGCGTTGGCAAGTACATGTCGGACATCATCCGTAAGGCAGACGGTCCGACAGACG
Source organism: Chloroflexota bacterium (assembly GCA_009838595.1). GTDB lineage: Bacteria > Chloroflexota > Dehalococcoidia > Lucifugimonadales > JADFKI01 > Bin90. Next base: position 1,852 of record VXRI01000016.1, read on the forward strand.
ACATCGCAGGTATTCTCAAAGAGCGCGAGGTCGATGTGGTTATCAATTACCTGCCCGTCGGCTCGGAGCAGGCCACGAAGTGGTACGTTGAGCAGGTGCTCTCGGCTGGCTGCGGCTTCATCAACTGTATCCCTGTGTTCATCGCTGCCGGCGAGGGCGACTACTGGCAGCGCAGATTCCGCCAGGCTGGGGCGCCGCTAATCGGAGACGACATCAAGTCGCAAGTAGGCGCAACGATCATTCACCGCGTTCTTGCGCGGCTCTTTATGGACAGAGGCGTTCAACTCGACAACACATACCAGCTTAACTTCGGAGGCAATTCCGACTTCTTCAACATGCTCGAACGCGAGCGGCTGTACAGCAAGAAGGTCTCCAAGACCAACGCGGTTACCTCGCAGGTTGACTATGATCTGCCGGACGACAATGTGCATGTGGGCCCCAGCGATTACGTTCCGTGGCTCAGCGACCGCAAGTGGGCGTACATCCGTCTGGAAGGCACCAGCTTCGGCGATGTGCCGCTGAATGTCGAGTTGAAGCTCGAAGTGCACGACAGCCCGAACTCCGCCGGTGTCGTGATAGACGCGATTCGCTGCGCCAAGATTGCTAAGGACAGAGGACTCGGCGGACCGATACTGGCGCCGTCTTCGTACTTCATGAAGTCGCCGCCGGTGCAGTACACCGATGACGAAGCGCGCCAATTGCTCGAAGACTTCATCGTCGGCAAAGATGGCAGCTAGCGAGATGGTTTTCTATCAATTGGGTACAGGTAACGGCAGGTAAAATTACAGCACCTCTTATCCCTTCCCTTTTATGGGGAAGGGTCAGGATGGGATGGAGCCACAATGCTCAACCTGATATTGATGGGAACGATATTCTAATCGCGATAGGAATCTGCTCCGGTAAATTGATAGGATGGGTTAAAGACACAACGCGAACAAGGGGAAGGGCTTTGTGGCAAATGGAAGCTCACCGCAAAATAGCGCTTGTGTCGCCTTACGACCACGCCTTTCACGGCGGCGTCGCCGACCACATTAACAGCCTCGCCGCGCAGTTCCGCGAGTGGGGACATACGGTCAAAATTGTCGCTCCCTGCAAATCCCCTGACGCGATCGACGACGACGACTTCATCCCGATGGGCAGGGCGGTTCCTATTCCGAGCGGTGGGTCTATAGCGCGCGTGTCGTTCTCCGTCTGGCTCAAACCGCAGATAAAGCAGATGCTCGAGCGCGAGGCATTCGATGTTGTGCACTTCCACGAGCCGTTCGCCGGTCTAATCAGCAAAGACATGCTCAGCCTGATAGACCCCGCAGAATCCACAGCAGTCGGCACATTCCACACATACGAAGGCACGCATCTGTACAAGATTGGCGCAAAGCATCTCGCAATGCCGTATTTCCGCATGTTGCAGGGGCGCATCGCGGTGTCGCGCCCTGCGTACGAGTTCATCAGCCGCCACTTCCCCAGCGACTACGACATCATCCCCAATGGCATTCAAGTGGACGACTTCGCAGATGCGCAGCCATTCGACCACCTGAAAAACGACGGCATGCTGAACTTGCTGTTCCTCGGCCGGCTGGAAAAGCGCAAGGGTCTGAAGTACCTGCTCGGCGCGTACAGCAGGCTCAAGTGGGACTGGCCTAACCTACGGCTATTGGTCGTGGGCGGCGGCAAGCCGGACGCCGATTCACTGCGGATTATCAGCGAGCGCAACCTCAAAGATGTGGTGTTCCTTGGGCGCGTGTCAGACGAGGACAAGTTCCGCTACTATAAGACCGCCGACATCTATTGCGCGCCGGCGACGGGCAGAGAGAGCTTCGGTATAGTGTTGCTCGAAGCGATGGCGGCGGGTGCGCCGATAGTCGCAAGCAGCATCGAAGGTTATTCGAGCGTTATCAAGCACGGCAGAGAAGGGCTACTTGTTCCGCCCAAGCAAGAGGGTGCGCTGGCTAACGCGATTGCTTCGCTGCTGCAAAACCCTGAACTGCGGCACGCGCTTTCCACTGCCGGCACAATGAATGTGCAGGACTATCGCTGGGAGCGTGTGGCGCGGCGCGTGATGGATTGCTACGACGCATCCCGTGAGGCATGGCTAGAATCCGAGTCGCAGTGCGCCGTAGGTATACGCGGATAAGCGAACTGCGGATAAGCAGACGGGAGATAGGCAGGCGAATGAACAGAGCCGCGGCGCGTGAGATGCTTTCGACTTATTTGGAACGCCCGGTAACGGGTGTGCTCGCCAAGATGGGCGTATCCCCGAACATGGTTACCTTCGCTGGGCTACTTGGAGCCGGCGTGAGCGCGTGGCTGATAAGCGAAGGGATGCTGTGGGCGGGCGGCGTAGTAATGTTGCTCGCCGGCGTGCTAGACATGTTCGACGGTTCGCTAGCTCGAAGCACGGGCAAAGACTCGCCGTTCGGCGCGCTGCTAGACTCCGTGGTTGACCGCGTATCCGAGATTGTTGTGCTACTGGGCTTGCTAATCCACTACGCCCGCAGCGACTCCTTGGAAGGCACGGTGCTGGTGTATCTAGCAGCAGGAGGTTCGGTAATGGTCAGCTACCTACGCGCGCGTTCCGAGGGGCTGGGCATAGACTGCAAAGTCGGTATAATGACCCGCCCCGAACGCGTAACGGCACTAGGCACAGGAATGATAATCGCGCACTGGTTCCCGCTCGTGATGCTAGTAGTGCTAGGCATAATCGCCGCCCTGACCATGCTGACAACGGCGCAGCGCCTAATACACACCGGCCGCTCGCTGAGCGCGGGGGATTAGACTCAGACAGCGCTTATCTCTCCTAGAATGCTGAAAGTGGCGTAAGGCTGGGGTATTAAAGATCGGATATCGATAAACAGAATAAGATGAGATAAGACAGAGCCATACTATCCTGCTTATCCTGTATATCCGTGTCAGAACCAGTTCTACGATGCCAGATTTCCCAATTTGCCCCGAAATGATAGATTTATGGGCGCGAGAACGGGCGCCGTCGCAAACCTACCGCCAGCGCGTATTCCTGGCAAACGATATCGGCCGCATTTCGCCGGAGACCCTTGTCAGCGTTGCGCCATAGAGGAATATCATTCCGCCAACATAGGTCCACATCAGCAGCACGACAAATGACGCGATGGGTCCATAGACTACATTGCGCTGGGCTGCCAAGCCTGTGAACAAGAAGAACAGGTGCTTGCCTATCTCGAAAATCACTATCGCTATCAACGCGCCGAATGTCGCGTCTCGCCACGACACGGTTGCGTTCGGAAGGTGGTGATACACTACCGTGAAGATGAACGCGTTCAGCATCACAGGAATGAGCGTGGACAGCACGCCCAGGATTATCGCTATCAAGTTTGTGATGCTCCATGGTGTTACCGACAGCCCGAGGCTAATGTTGATCGCAGTATGGAAGAACGCCGTCAGGAATATGGACAGCAGGAAGAGCATCCCAAGCACCGTGGCGACGACCATCTCGATGAATGTAGATTCCAACACGTTCTGGTTTTCGATGCCGAATATCCTGTTCACCGCGCGGTGCGCTGCCCGGAACATCCCATTCGCACCGACTATTATGCCGATGCCCGCGATTATACCGAACGCTATAGAGCCGGTCAGCAAGTTCATCAGCGCGAACTGTATGACCTCTTCGATAATCTCGGATGACGCGGGGAAGTAGTGAATCGCCGTGTTCTCGATCCAGACGCGGATGACTTCCGGGCTGATTAGCAACGCAGCGCCGACTATCAGCAGGGCGATGAGTGGAAATATCGACAGGATGGTGAAGAACGAAAGCGACGCCGCAAGATCAATTCCTCCCGCTTTGTACAGAATCGGTACGGACTTCATCATCGCCTTGATTCGCCATGCGCCTTCGGTCGGCGTCAGTTCGCTGGCGAGCAGCGTTTCGATGTGCGGCATGCGTCGCTGAACACGCGGCGGCAGATCGACGTTTGGGTTGGTCGCCGCGCGTATGACGGCTTCGCGCACCTTCTCGCCGCAAGGTCTGCTGATGCGATATGCGGCGTCCACGCCTCCGGTCGCCGCCGCGATGACCACTTCATCGCCAATGTCAAGGTTACGGCACGCCTCAATGAACACGGCGTCCACAGAGTTCGATGCCACTTCGGCAATTTTCGGAATATCCGGGTCGGCGCCGGCTGCGCGCGCGATGAGCAAGCTAGTGGCATCTCGCGTGGCGGTCACGACATCACCGTCCGTAGCCGCAACGCCCGATATGACGCCGCGGATAGTCGAGCGTGTCGCCGTGCCAACCTCGCTACCTGTTTCTGCAAAACCTTCGACTGCGCCTTCGACTGCGGCAGTTATCGCCTCCACAACGTCGAATCCGACCCAGTCCGAGCCGACGATAGCGCCCGCCACGACAACCCTTCCGGCGTCCGCCACTTCGCATTCATCCACATTATTGCGGCTGCCGCTGATGCCGCCCGCCACGATGTCGCGCATGGCGGGTCCGGTAACGGTCATGACTTGTCCCGCGCCTTCGACCACGCCCACGACGGCGTCGCGGACGAACGCGCGAGTTTCGCCACCCATAGCGCCGAGCGCCTGCATCGCGCCCTCGACAGCATCACGCGCGCCCGCACTCGTCCTGCGCCCGACATTGCGCGTCCCGTTGACCGCCATAATGGCAGCAAATCGCATCACCGATCGCGTGGTCTCACGCCGGCTCGCGCTGCCGTTCCGATCCAGGGGATCCTGCGCGCGGTCAACCACGCGTTCTACGGGCTGTTCGGTGTTCAATTCGTTACTCGTCCGTTTAAGTCAGCTATATGAATCGTGCCTACGGCGGCAGCCTGAAGTGCCGTACTTTTTTCAATCAATGCGCAGCACCGATCCCGCGCCATACTCTCATATCAAAGAATGTATCCGTGCCGTTAATGTTATTATAGCAGACTTATGCCAGCTTATATCCAAACTTGCACGCCTTACATTTCCCAATTTACGACACACTAGACAAATGTAAGCGTGCCCTATCCATTGATGCTTCCATACTGTCGCTCGGTGCGAAGCAGCATCACTTGTGAACCCAAGAGTCTCTTCTCCCAATCACCAAGCTCACAAAGATATGCAATTGGGTATATTGGCTATCAGGATGGTAGATTATCTTTAAGTCGTGCGCTGGCTGCGGACAGCCTTCGGGAAGCAACCACATCCGTTTCCACAGTCTGCCCCTGTGTGGCCGGCGGCGCAACAGGGAAAGGATTGAGGTGCGGCAGAAAGCATTCTGTCGTCCACATTATCTGATAACATTTACGGGAGGCGCCTGCTCCGGCTATCTTTCTGTGTGTTAACAGAAACGCCGCAATGCCGTGATATATCCAAGTCCTCATACTTATCTTATATTTCACACATGCCTGTCAGCCCTTCATGAGGAAAGGCTAGAATGGCAGCCGCCTCACCATCCATTTTGTATTCACTATCATATAAAGTCAGTTAGAATATGATGGAGTCGCTATAGTAGCGAGCAAAGCCAAGTCGGAGATTGAATCGACAACATAAAAT
>VXRI01000260.1 GCA_009838595.1 Chloroflexota bacterium
CGTCTGAGGTGTTGTCCGAAACGCTGACGCACGTGCAATTGCGGCGATTCCGCAACCGAGCTATCTACCTCGTCAGTTGTCCTTTTTGCCACCAGGAAATGATGCAATCATCGTTGTCCGGCAAGCGGCGCGAAGTCCGCGAAGAGCGCTACAAGTGCGAGGCCGGACACCGTATTTCGCTGCTACCTTCAAGGAATGGCTCACTCGGCTGGAAGTAGCGCCAACTCACACTACAACGAACTGCCGGCGGCACAATGGCATAAGCATTCAAGCCCGCCGGCAGTTCATGTCTTTTGCTCGGACCAGTATTTGTCCCTGCCGACAAGCCTCGATGAATCGCGAGCCAACGACTAGCGGACAATAGCCGTAGAGACGCGGATATGACTAAAATCGCAGACCTGCACACCCGCGCGCGCGGCGGTCCGGTGTTCATTTGCGATTTTTCGCCACCCAAGGGCGTGTTCTACGATAGCATGGGCGTTGCTGCTAGATCGCTCGGCGCAGACTGCATATCGATCCCTTACAACCCTGGCAAGGCTGTGTACGCCAATTCCGCGATAGCCTCGGACGCCATAAGGTCGGCGACAGGCACCGATGTCGCGTTCACCATCGCTACCAGAGACATGAAAATTCTTGCCGCGCAATGCCTGCTTGCCGGCGCTGCGTTGCTAGGGCTGGAAAATACCATCGTCGTGCGAGGCGACGATTTCACCAGCAGCGAATTGCGACAGGTGAAGCCCGTCCACGACCGCACTCCGACTGCGTTAATCCAATCCATCACTGCCCTGAATAACGGCATCGATTTCAAGGGCAGGCAATTCGGCGCGCCAACCAACTTCTGCATCGGCGCGGCAATCGACACCAGCCGTCCTGTTGAACGCGAAGTCGCGCTCGCTAAACGCAAGATTGATGCCGGCGCACACTTCTTCATCACCCAGCCCGGCTTCTCGCCCGACGCGCCGCTGCATTTCGGTGAGGCGTACACGCAGACTTACGGTGATGCCTTGCCAATACCTATATTCTTCGGCATTCAAGTTATGGCGCCGGGCAGCATAGCATTCACCGAGATTCCGCAGTCCGTCAGCGACGATCTGAGCGCCGGCGTTTCGCCGGCGGACATCGCCAGCCACGCCGTGGATGCGTTCTTGGCGGCAGGCATATCATCCTTCTACCTGATGCCGCCAATCCTGGGTGGCGGCAAGCGAGATTACGATTCGGCTGCTAAGGTTATCCGACGCTTCAGAACCTAGCGCTGTAGGCGGCATAAATCAATCACCATTAATCCTAACTTTCGTCCTTCAATAGAGAAGGGACACTGAGCGTAAAAGAAGAGCCGCCCAAACATGGACGGCTTCGTCTTGCCAGTATATTCGCTCTCGCTCAGCCTTCTTGCTGACGCCTGCTAGTCTGAGGATGGCAGCTTACGCGGCTGCTGCACTTCCATCGGCGCGCCGTTGTATCTCAGGTCGCATTGTCCTGCCTTCGTTACTAGCACCGTAACGCCCTCTTCGTCGGACTGGTAGCGCCTGCCAAGGTTGATTGTCATGGCGTCAGCGCTGGGCGCCGCGCCATCGAATCCGTTGCTCGAGTCCTTCTCTTGCAGCGGCACCTCGCCGTCCGTCAGCATTCCATCGCCACCTTTCGTAACGACGAGCTCTGCGCCCGATGGGGTGATATATCTAGTTCCCGCCTTAATCATTCCTTCTGTACCTCGCCTTGCAATTGGAATAATTCGATCCTGCCGCACTTTAGCGCACTAGGCTATCCAGACATTTTACTCCCAATCGAAAAAATCTTCAATCGCTGAGCAACCCTGCCTAGCCGATCCATCCATGTAAATATGGCGTCAGACCGAGCCTACGCCGCTTGCAGCCGCATGCTGCTCGTCGGCGTGGTACGAGCTTCGCACTAGCGGACCTGACGCCACATGCCGAAATCCCAACGCCTCGCCTTCCTGTCGCAGCTCATCGAACTCGCCGGGTGTGTACCAGCGCGCTAATGGCGCGTGCTTGTCCGACGGTCGCAGGTACTGCCCAATTGTCAGCAGGTCGCAGTCCACCGATCGTAGGTCGCGCATCGTATCGATAACCTCGTCCCAACTTTCGCCTAGCCCAACCATCATTCCTGACTTCGTTACTGCGTCTCTGTCCAACCGCTTGGCGTTCGCGAGCAGTTCCAGCGACATATCGTAGGCGCCCTTGGGACGTACTCGGCGGAACACACGCCGTACCGTCTCAATGTTGTGGTTCAGTGTGTCGGGTTTGGCATCCATCACTTTGGCGAGCGCGTCCCCGTCACCTTGAAAGTCCGGTATCAGCACTTCGATCTTGCACGAGGGCAGGCGCTTGCGTATCTGTCGAATGCACTGAGCGAAGATGAACGCGCCGCCGTCCGGCAAATCGTCCCTGTCCACCGATGTGATGACAGCGTAGCGTAAGCCCAGACGTTTCACTGTCTCCGCGAGTCGTACCGGCTCTTGCAGGTCGAGCGTGGTCGGCATGCCGGTGTTGACGGCGCAGTACGAGCAGGCGCGCGTGCAGATGTCGCCGAGCACCATAAATGTCGCCGTGCCGCGGTCCCAGCACTCTCCGATGTTCGGGCAGTGCGCTTCTTCGCAGACCGTGTTCAGCGCTTCAGACTTTACGAGCTGCCTTAGTTCGATGTAGCCTGCGCTGCCTGGCGCCTTTACTTTCAGCCAGTCCGGTAGCCTTCTTGCCCTTGCCATATTCCCTCCGATTCGTGTGTACCGCTATGATACCAGATTGCGCCGATTTTGACGCAGTTCTTCCTTCCTCCTGTTATGGGTGATATGGGAAAAAAGAATAGGATGGAGGGACCGGCAGTGAATGAAATATACCACTTCAATATGCCACATCATAATAGCCTTAAGAGGCAGCCCTGGCGTTATACAATTGAGACGGTTCACGCTATCATTAGCATGCCAATTATGGAATAGGAACGAATACGACACAGGAGGCAAGAACAGTTATGGCAGAATACATACCATCGCCGACGGATTGGGTGCGCGAGCAGGTCGAACTGTATGAGAGCAGCGGCGGCACTGAAGGCACAACGCTGCGAGACACCGGGCTGTCCGTCATCGTAGTTACGAACCGAGGCAACAAGACGGGCGCCATCCGCAAGACGCCGCTGATGCGAGTGAAGGACGGCGACAATTATATTCTCGTAGGCTCGCGCGGCGGCGCACCGACCAACCCCGTATGGGTGTATAATCTACGCGCGCACGCCGATGTGCAGGTTCGCGACGAGACCGAAGTGCACGACATGCGAGTGCGCGAAGTTGACGACGAAGAAGAGCGCGCCCGCTTATGGGAACTCTGCGTCGCCGCATTCCCGCCATACGCGGACTACAAGAAAGCCACAGAGCGCACGATACCCGTGTTCGTTGCCGAACCTGCATGACGAATCGCGCCCTCGAAGATTCCGCACAAAGCAAAAGCCCCACGAGTTTATTTCTAATCGTGGGGCTTTAACCCGTTGGAGCTGCCAACCTAATGTCAACAGCGGAAATTGTCAACCTAGAAGGAATAGTATCGCACGCCGGGCGAAACCATTCGGAAGTGCCATCCGCCCTTGCCGGTCTTCTTCTGCACCTGCTCAGACTCCTCCAGTAGTTCCTCGATTTCCCGTGTAGCCTTTGAGTTGAGCTTCTCGCTCACTATTCCCTGCTCTCGCCGCTCAAGAATCACTGCTTCTGTCATAGAACCACCTCCTTCAAGAGTGTACGATATGAATATAACACTTGATACAATGCATGTCAATATAGTGGTATTTTTCACATAAACTTTGATACACATTTCACAAAGTTTTGATTCAAGCTCGTTGGAAAAGACGCCTCCAATTGTTTTCGCGTCCTGTTCACGCTACCATTGCTACATGTCAAACCAACAAGCCCAACAGGCGCAGATAAATCCCAGCATCCAGCGTCGTCGCAAGGACAAGGACGCGGCGCCGGAAATTGCCACGCTCGAATTGCACGCATGGGGCGATCTTGGGGACACCCTTGCGAACTTTGAAGATGGCGTTGTTAACGTGTTCGGCGGCATACTGGGCGAGCGTGTGCGCGCGCGCATAATTCGCTATCGCCGCAGACGTCGCCACCATGTATCCGCCATCGTTGTCGAGGTCATCGACGCATCACCGCACAGGATCGACCCGCCTTGTGCATACTTCGGCGCGTGCACAGGCTGTCAATGGCAGCACATCGACTACGACTACCAACTTGAACTAAAGCGGCAGCGCGTGGAGAATGCGCTCGGCGAGTACCCGGAACTGCGCGGCATCATCGTCTCCGAGACGCTGCCCAGCCCGCAGATGTTTGGCTACCGCAATCACGCGCGCTTCACTATTCGCGAATCCGGCATGCTCGGCTACATCAATCGGCTGACGCGCCGCTTCGTCAAGGTCGATGACTGCGCGCTGATGCACCCGGGGATTAACGAAGCATTGCGTGCGCTGCAAGGCAAGGCCGCAGAGACCACGCAGCTTTCGGTCCGATACGGCGTCAACACCGGGGATTGGCTAATTCAGCCAACTATGCACAACCCGGAAATACCGCTTCCGACCGGGCAGACGCATTACTGGGAACAGATGCACGACCGCCGCCTGCGCATCGCGTCTCCATCGTTCGCGCAGGTTAACACGCCGCAGGCTGAACGGCTCGCCACCATTGTTGGCGAACGCCTTCAGCTCGATGGCACCGAAACGCTGGTTGACGCATACGCAGGAGTCGGCACATTCGCAGTGCTGCTCGCGGATTCTGCGCGCCGTGTAATCGCCATCGAAGAATCGTCCGCAGCCGTCAACGACGCAGCCGTGAACATCGAAGGCATCGCCAACCTAGAGTTCGTTTGCAGCAGAACGGAAGACTACCTGGACTCGCTCGACGACCCGCCGGACGCTGTCATAATCGACCCGCCGCGAGTCGGCTGCCACCCTGCAACCCTGGACGCGCTTATCCGCCGCAAGCCAAAGCGCACTGTCTATGTGTCTTGCGATCCCGGCAGCCTAGCCCGCGATCTCGCCTACCTAGTCGCAGGCGGATTCGCCGTTGTCTCCGTCGAACCAATGGACATGTTCCCGCAAACCTACCACACCGAATGCATCGCAACCCTTGTCCCAGCGGTTACACTGCCTGCCGGCGGTCGGCTGGGCGATACACTCTTGTGAGTCCCTTCTCCCTGTGGGAAAAGGCTAGGACGGGGTGATTTATCACAGACTGAATCATGCCCGCCTCTAATCGAACGGCAATGGATTACCACGCCATAACTTTCGTGTAAAATAGGCACTATCATGCCACACCACTATCGATACAGGAGCAATCGACCGGGCTGGCGACGTCTGATACTCGCGTCCGGCTCGCCGCGCCGCAGGCAACTCATCAAGGCTATCGATCTGCCATTGAGGATTGTGGGCAGCGGTGATGACGAACCCGACCCGAGCGCGGGCGAATCTCCGCGCTTGTATGTGCAGCGGCTGGCGCTGCAAAAGGCGAAGTTCGCCACCAAAATGACGAGAGATGACATAGTGCTCGGCGCGGACACCTCCGTGGCAATCGAAGACGCGATTCTTGGCAAGCCCGCAAGCGCAAACGAGGCGGTGCAGATGCTGCAACTGTTGCGAGGCCGCATGCACGAGGTCGTTACCGGCATTGCAATTCTGGACACCGAGACCGGCATCTGCTCCACGAGCGCGAGGTCCAGCAAGGTTTATATGCGGCAATACTCGGATAACGAAATCGCCCACTATGTCAAAAGCGGCGAGCCGTTCGACAAGGCGGGCGCATACGCCGCGCAAGATCCGTTGTTCAAGCCCGCCGAACGCATCGATGGCTGCTACGCCAATGTTATCGGGCTGCCGGTGTGCGATGTGCTGATGCTGCTCGACCGTATCGGCGTGCCCTCAACATTCAGGCTGGGCTGGCAGACATATCCAGGCTGTGCGGACTGTGATTACTGGGCTGCGCAGACAGCGGAAAAGAAGGGAACGCGGCGCGTATGAGCTTCCTCGGAATGGGCACATTCGAAATAATCATCATATTGTTGGTCGCCTTCATCTTCCTGGGACCGGAGCGCATGGTTGACGCCGCCAGAACGCTCGGCAAGTGGACTGGGGAACTGCGCCGCATGGGTTCAACCGTGCAGGCAGAGATGGACGATATCGGCAACATCGGCGCGCCGCTGTCGCGACGACCCACGCCTCCTCGGAAGCAGCAATCCCACGATGGCGATAGCCCGTCAAATACACCGCTCAACCAAGACGAACCGGACGCGCGTCAAGCGGATGGTCCCGTGGCATACCGCAGAAATAAGACAGACACAGCCCAGCAACAGCAGGCACAACCACCGCAACCGCCGCGCGAAGAGACAATGACAACTTCCGGCGAGGACAGCGCATGAGTTCCGACAACGGCGTGCCGTTTCAAGACCACATCACCGAGTTGCGCCGCCGCGTGATGTACTCGGCGATCGCCATTCTCATCACCACCGTCATCGCGTTCATCTTCCATGAGCAGGTGCTGACGCTGCTTATGCAGCCCGCGCAGGGCTTCACGAACATCCCGAGTGGCAAGCCCATCTATACTGACCTCACCGAGTTCATCAGCACCGCGATGAAGGCGTCGCTGCTGGTCGGGTTGTTCGCCGCGCTGCCATTCGTACTGTACCAGATGGTAATGTTCGTCGCGCCGGGACTCAGTCCATCAGAGCGGCGTTACTTATACACAATGCTGCCCGCCGTCGTGCTGGCGTTCATGCTCGGCGCGGCATTTGGCTATCGCGTGCTATTTCCGCCCGCGATACACTTCCTGCTGAGCTTCGGCAGCGACATCGCCACACCATACATCCGCATTGGCAGCTATGTGAGCCTGATGATCTCGCTGCTGTTCTGGATGGGCGTGGTCTTTGAGACGCCCATCGTGCTGTTCTTCTTGTCGCGCATCGGCGTCGTATCGCCGGAGCAGCTCGGCAGGCAGCGCCGCTACGCTATCGTGGTAGCTTTCATACTTGGCGCGCTCATCACGCCCACCTTCGACCCTATCAACCAGACGCTAGTCGCATTGCCCATAATCGTGCTGTATGAAGTAGGCATCTGGCTAGCAAAAATCGGAGCCAGACAGCGAAGCCGCCAACGCGCCAACGAAGCCGCGTAGCGTGTTGGACAAACGAAAAGCCCGAGGCTTTTTGCCTCAGGCTTGCACTCCAATTGTATGCACATGTCCGCGGCACATTTGGCGCCAGATCTGATTAAAGGCTAGACCCTTTGCTGCCTGCCTTCACCTTGTCATCTTTAGCGGATTCGGAGTCCAGCGAAGCCTCTTGGCTGTCCCGGAA
>VXRI01000100.1 GCA_009838595.1 Chloroflexota bacterium
TGGGATGAAAAGTATCTGCTGAAAATCCTCACTCGGTAAAATGCGATTGCCCTGCGCGAGACGGCGATTTTCGGCAGCGAATGCCCTCGCTGTGCTACAATTGCATGTCGTTGATGTAGGCAAATTTGCCGTTTATCTCCCGTTCGCTATTCCACTTATGGGAACATATTAGGAAACGATCAGGATAGGCATGAATCGAATTAACGATATCCTTATGCCTAACAAGATGAAGTGCGGTTCGCAATGACCACAAACGACGGACGAAGCGTAGAAGACTACACCGCACAAGCACTCAAATTCATAGCGCAGTCGGAGGCCGAATTTGGGACAGGCGACGATAGGCAAGGCGCGGAAAAATTGTACGGCGCCGCGACACAAGCCATCATCGCCGCGTCCAAGCAGCGCGGCTGGGGATACCGTTCGCACCGCGATAACAAGAACGCAGCAACGCGTCTCGCTGCTCAATACAATGACATATTACTGTCTGCCGGACTTCTGGGCGCGGAAAGGTTTCACATTCACTTCCACCATGGGGACATGGAAAATTGGGAAATAGAGGAGAGCCGCCCCATTATACACGGTTATGTTCTCCACTTAGTGGATCTCATACACGAGTACGAGCGCAACGGGCATCGGGATTCGACATGACCACAAACGACGGACGAAGCGTAGAAGACTACACCGCGCAGGCGCTCAAGTTCCTGGCGCAGTCGGATGCTGAGTTCGCGGCAGGCGACGATAGGCAAGGCTCAGAAAAATTGTACGGCGCCGCGACACAAGCCATCATCGCCGCGTCCAAGCAGCGCGGCTGGGGATACCGTTCGCACCGCGACAACAAAAACGCCACACAGCGGCTCGCAACTGAATATGAAGACGAATTTCTGGTAACAGGGTTCTCTGCCGCCGAAAAGTTTCATATCCACTTTCATCATGGCGATATGGAGGACTACCAGATAGACATTGATCGACCGGCTGTGCGTGGTTATGTCCAACGCATGGTTAACCTCATCAACGATTACGAATTGAACGGAAACAGCCGACCACAAGACTAGGCGCTACTACCAGCGCTGACATACCGAACAACTGGAATACTGACACACCAAACACACACAGGAGCACCGCAAAATGATGGATGTGCATTCCCTAAGCCTGTCGCAGCGCACTGTGACGGGCAAGAAAGTCAAGCAGCTGCGCAGGCAGGGCATATTGCCTGTGCATATGTACGGTAGCGGCATTGATGCGCAGTCGCTGCAGGGCACGGCTGGCGAACTTCGCCGTCTGCTGCCGCAAGTAGGCACGAACGTCCCCGTGTCTGTCGAGGTCGAAGGCTCTGATCAAGAGAATATCTGCTTCGTGCGAGAGGTGCAGCGACACCCCGTAACCGAAGACCTGCTGCATATCGACTTCATGCGCGTGGATGTTACGCAGACCATCAGCGCGGAAGTGCCCATCACGCTCGTGGGCAGCGCGCCTGCTACTCAGCAAGGCGGCACGTTGCTGCAATCGCTCACTAGCTTGCTCGTCGAGGCACTGCCGATGGACATACCCGCGTCCATCGAGGCGGACATCGGCGGCTTGGACGACTTCGACAAATCCATCGTCGTCAGCGACCTCTCGGTCGGCGATAATGTTACGATTCTAACTGACAGCGACGAGTTCGTTGCCAGAGTCGCCGCGCCACGCGTCGAAGCCGATGACTTCGGCATTGACGAATTCGAAGACGATGAGATGGAAGAATACGAAGAAGGCGAAGAAAGCGAAGAATAACTCGAATCAGACCGATGGCACGGATGAGGTCGGCGCACTGCGTCATCCTCGTCCGCAGCCTTCCTAGGCCGGCATTACATGATTGCAATCAGGCGTCCCGCCGTAACGCCGCGGACACAGGCGTTTTCGGCAGGTTTCCGGCGCACATTCGAGTCTCTCGGCAACTTCAACTTCGCGCTGCTCTGGGTGGGCATGCTGTTCTTGATGGCGGGCACGCAGATGCAGATGCTCGCGCAAGGCTACCTCGCCTACGAAATCACAGGCAGCGGCACCATACTTGGTATCATCAACCTGGGCATCGCCGTGCCTCTGCTCACGGTGCCGCTGTTCGGCGGCGCGCTCGCGGACAAGATCGACCGCAAACTGCTGATTCAGGGCGCGCAGCTTGTGGCGGCGCTGTTGGCTCTCGTACTCGGCGTGATGATAGACACCGAGGTTATCGCGTGGCAGCACCTGATGATTTCATCGATGGTGCAAGGCGCGCTGTTCTCGTTCATGATGCCCGCCCGTCAGGCTATCATCCCGCAGCTCGTCGGGCAGAACCGCCTGTCGAACGCGATGGCGCTGAACGCCGCGGGCATGAGCGCGATGTCCATGGCGGCACCGGCCGGAGCGGGCTTTCTGTACGACTGGGCAGGCGCGTGGAACTTATACTATGTCATCGCAGCGCTTAGTTTCATCGCGGTCGTTCTGACGAGCCTCATCAAGACGCCGCGCGACACCGTGCAGAAAAAGCAGACGGCGATGGTGCGCGACATTTGGGACGGCATAGCGTACATATCGCAGCGGCGCATTCTGGTCGTTCTGCTGATAGTCGGGCTGTTAACGACGATATTGGCAATGCCGTTCCGCTTCATACTGCCCGTATTCGTAGTGGACATATACAAGCAGCAGGCGGACTCGATGGGTCTGCTGACGGCGATAATGGGCTTCGGCGCGATGGCGGGCGCGATGTATATCGCCGCAATCGGCAGGAAGAACCGCGGGATGCTGCTGATACTATCCAGCTTGCTGTCGGGCATCGGACTGCTGCTAGTCGCCGCAATCCCCATATATCAGGCTGCCGCCGTCATCATGATAATCTTGGGCATTGGAGACGCAGGGCGAATGTCGCTGAACCAAGCGCTGCTAATCGAACTGTCCGACAACGAATACCGCGGGCGCGTGATGAGCATCTTCATGCTGAACTTCGGCTTTATGCCGTTAGGCACATTCCCCGCCGGCTTGATGATAGACTACCTCGGAGGGCAGGCGGTCGTAGGCATGATGGGATTGGGGCTGGTAGCGGTCACAGCGCTGATATTCGTTACGCAGAGGCAGCTTCGCGGGATTGCGTAGCGGCGCGCTCGTCGTCTTGTTCGGCGTCCTTCCGCTCTTCTTCCCCCCATATCTCTATTGCCTCAGCGAGTAGTTTCCGTACATCCTGCTCAGTCGCGCCCGCAACTCCTACACCGGGATAGTCAGGCGAGTATGCGCTGTAATTATTTGGCGTCTGTTCCACGACCACTGTATAACCCATTATACCCTCCATCCTGCCTGCCTTTGGATGTTCCTCCAAGTACCTTCATCCATATCTTCGCCGGTATGCCCAGCCACAACCACAATTCCCTTCTTAATGGGATGCTTATAAATACGATGGCTGCCGCGCATGCGGTCAATGTACCAACCATCTCGTATGACTTTCTAACTTTTATCGCCATTCATCCGTTCCATAGCATATCCTAGATGGCGTAGTCGTAACATGCCTGCTTACTTCATAAGATACGAATAGTTCATATAATGTTGAGGCCCATGAAATGCCCATACTCAATGACATACACTCGCAGCTGAACGAAACTTCAATGCACCACGTATTGACGCCGCGCACGGTGGATGATATTCGGCGGGCGATTGCCGATGTTCGCAAAGATGGCGGCAGCATTGCGATTGCTGGCGGGCGGCATGCTATGGGCGGGCAGCAGTTCCTCGATGGCGGCACGCTGTTGGATTTGCGCGGCTTGAATCGCATTATCTCGCTGGACTCCGATCTCGGATTGCTGCGCGTTGAAGCGGGCATAATGTGGTCGGACCTAGTGAATGGGCTGCGCGACATGCAGCGTGGTAATGGCTGCATGGATGTCCGACAAGAAAGTGAACGGCGCTGGAGCATCGTACAGAAGCAGACCGGCGCGGACAGGCTGAGTATCGGCGGCGCACTGGCGGCAAATGGACACGGCCGCGGGCTGAAATACAAGCCCATCGTGCAGGATGTCGATTCGTTCGATATGGTGGACGCGGACGGCATATTGCGTCGATGCAGCCGTGCGGAGAACACCGAGCTGTTCAGCCTTGCTATCGGCGGCTATGGGCTGTTCGGCGTGATATCCGCGGTTACGCTGCGACTGATGCCCGCCCATAGAGTACGCCGCGTCGTGGAAATTACGACAATCGATCGGCTCGAATCTCTGTTCACGCAGCGCATAGCGGACGGCTTCACATACGGCGATTTCCAGTACAAGACGGACGAGACCTCTCCCGGTTTCCTGCGCGACGGCGTGATGTCGTGCTACATTCCCGTGCAGGAAGATGATGCGCCGAAATCAGAGTCGGACGTACCGCAACAGCCGCTAAATATGCTCAGCGAACAGGATTGGCGCGGGCTGCTGTACTTGTCGCACGCGGACAAGGCGCGTGCCTTTGAGCAGTACGCAGGCTTCTACATGAGCACGAATGGTCAGACATACGACAGCGACACATTCCAGCTGAGCCAGTACATCGACGATTACCACCGCGAGCTAGATCGCAGCTTGAACGCCACCGTGAAAGGCAGCGAGACCATCACCGAGCTGTATGTGCCGCTGCCGTCCCTCGCCGACTTCATGGACGCCGTCGCGCTCGAGCTGCGTGAGCGCAAGGCGAATGTCATCTACGGCACGATACGCCTCATAGAGCGCGACGACGAGACCTTCCTAAACTGGGCGAAACAGCCTTATGCCTGCATCGTCTTCAACCTGCATGTAGATCACACGGACGCGGGCATAGCGCATACGGCGGACGCGCTGCGAGCGCTAATTGACCTCGCTACTGAACGCGACGGCAGCTACTTCCTGACATACAACAAGTTCGCAACGCAGGAGCAGCTCGCGCGCTGCTACCCGCAGTTCGGCGATTTCTTAGCCAAGCACGGGGAATACGACCCGGAGGGCGTGTTCTCAAGCGATTGGCTGCGGGCGTATGATATGGAACTAACAGGATAGATACTATCCATATCTGTTCAAGTCCTGTTAGCGTCGGAAGCGTTGGCGAAGCCAGAACCATGCGAGCAAGATAGTTAGACCAATGGCCGATAGATTTACGCCGCCGGACGTGTAGCCATTTGTGAGACCGCATCCGCTTCCGGACCGTTCATCGGGTGATTCCGCATTGGAAGTCTGTTTTTCGACAGGTGTCTCGATTCGTTCCGGAATTGGTCCGACTGTCCCAGGTGCGGGCGTCTCACCAGCGCCGAGGTTTTCCAGAAAACGATGGCCAGAATCAGAATAATAGGTGATGGGCCGCGTAACCGTCGCCCATCCAACATTTGCTTCTCCTCCATAGACAAATACCAGGTAAGTGTGCCCTATGAGGTATTGGACTCTCGATGGCGGGCATGGCATAGGTAGTGGGGCGTTGATCTGCTCCCAAGTTGACCTAACGTACATCGTCTCGTAAAGATCACCTTTCCATACTTCGGTTACCTTGAACTCTACAATGTCTTCAGCCGCGATTATTTCAACCTCGTCTCCTTTAGCCCCGCTTTGCCACATTATGCGTTCCACTTCGCGTTTACGTTCATCGCTAACGCCAATCATCAGACTATCGCGGGATACGACCTCACCTCGAAATACGGAATCGGCATTCTTAAACGCTCTTTGAAGGTCAGGTGCCGGTGCCGGTGCCGAACAAGCATGAGCTTCTTTGGCAGTTACATGAAGTACCACCCCGGCAGCCAAGACTACAAGCCCAATAAGCGTAAAGATTGCAATTGCAGGTCTCGCTATCGGCCCTGGCCCGCATCACTCGCTTCGGTAATCCCCGCTCTGCCCGCCACTCTTGCGGATGAGGCGCACGCCTTCGATACGCATGGCGCGGTCAACGGCTTTGCACATGTCGTATATGGTCAGCGCGGCTATGCTGACGGCGGTTAGAGCTTCCATTTCGACGCCCGTCTTGCCTGTGGTCTTAGCTTCGGCGGTGATGCGAACTGCGTTGGTGTCGGTGTCGAGGTCGAAATCGACGGCGATGCGGCTGAGGGGAAGCGGATGGCATAGCGGGATAAGGTTTGATGTCTGCTTTGCGCCCATAATGCCCGCAATGCGCGCGACAGCAAGCACATCGCCCTTGTCAAAGGCGTTGTCGGCGACGAGGCGCAGCGTTTCAGGCAGCATCGATACACTGCCGTTTGCGACTGCGATGCGCTCGGTGTCAGGCTTGGCGCTGACATCGACCATGCTCGCGTTTCCGCTTTGGTCTATGTGCGTCAGTTTAAGTTCGCTCATGACAAGTCCATCAAGGCGCAACTAATCGCCGAGCAGCAGTATAAGTATGGTTATCAGTACACCATAGATAGGAACGAACAGAGCAACTGCGATTCCGACCATCCACTTGATAAGGCTGGAAATCGAACGCTCCAAGTCGGATTTAGTTGCAAGGTGCGCGTAAGCGCCCTCCAAATGTGCTAATCTTTCGCCCGTTCGTTCGGTGTCGGTTGCAGTTGCCATTCAGAAAACTTCGCCATCTTATACTTAATTATTTTGAAATATGTCAAGCATCCTAGACTAAATGCGCTAAGTCTGAAATCCCGTCTGACGGATGCTTGCCTGTTTCTCGTAACCTTCGTCTATGGCTTGACCGTCAGATTGCGACGCTGCTACGGCGAGCGCGTCCGCGCGTTCGTTGCCGGGGTTGCCAGCGTGCCCTCTCACCCATTGCAGGTTGACCGTGTGAGCGTTCAGCAAGTCCAGCAATTGCGCCCATAGGTCGGGGTTGAGCGCCTTTTCCTTGCGGTTGCGCTTCCAGCCGTTCGCCTGCCAGCGCCGCGCCCATCCCTTGTTCACCGCGTCCACTATGTACTTGGAATCGCTGAACACGGTTACCTCGCAAGGACGCTTCAGCAACTGCAAGCCTTCTATGACTGCGAGCAGTTCCATGCGGTTGTTCGTAGTCTTGCGGAAGCCGCCGCTTAATTCTTGGCGATGATTGCCGTACTGCATGACCGTGCCATAGCCGCCGGGTCCGGGGTTGCCGGAGCATGCGCCGTCGGTGTGGATTATAACTTTATTTGGCATAGCTACACGAGATAAATTATCATAGGCGGGCGCTTGAGATTACCGTTACACCATCATCCTTGGCGCGCTGCGAATTTTCCTCGGATATGACCGCGCAGTAAACAGCTGCCCACACAACAGAATCCGGGAACACTTTCTTCAGTGCGGTCGCCGTGCGATTAGCCCTGACAATATCAGAGTCGTCTATCGTGAAAGAGGACTCCAGCGCCACATAGGCGTCCTTGCCAGTGTTCACGCATATTCCTAGCACAATCATATCCCTATAAAAA
>VXRI01000021.1 GCA_009838595.1 Chloroflexota bacterium
CCCTCGCGTCGCCGAGCGGGATGCTAGGTATGGCGAAAGCAGCGGCAATGTCCCGGACAGAAGAATACGGCAGGGGAGGACGCCTTATTTTTCGTGTGCTGGCGGTGGCTTCTCTGGTAGCCGCATTCGCGCAGGTTACGCTGGGCGGCATCGTGCGCGTTACCGGATCCGGGCTCGGCTGCCCGGACTGGCCCCTATGCCACGGGCAAATCATCCCCCCCTTCGAGTTCGCCACTATCCTTGAGTATAGCCACAGGCTTTCGGCATCGCTGCTAGGCGTGTTGGTGCTGGCTACAATGGCAGTCGTGCTGATGAGCTACCGCAGCAATCGATGGGGCAAAAACTCCATCCTGACCGCGCTCGGACTGGTGTTCGTGGCTGCCATTCTTGGCGGTGCGACAGTGCTGACCGAGCTTGCCTGGTGGCTGCGTCTGCTTCACCTGGGCATCGCGGAAGGCGCCGTCGCCGCGCTGGTGGTCGCCGTGATAGTGAGCTGGCGCGTTGGCGCTGCTAATGCCATGCCTGCGGACACTGTGGCCGGCGATGCTGTCTCTGACACTGAATACGCACGAAGCGTCAATAGGCTGCTAATTGCTGCGCTGATCGGGGTCTTCTTACTGATACTGTCGGGTTCGTACATCGTTGGCGCGGGCTATGGCTCTTCGTGCAGCACTTGGCCACTATGCCGCGGCAGCTTGTTCCCGGAGGGCAGGGCGTACATCGAGCATATGGGGCATAGGTACTTCGCGGCGATTGTCGGCTTGCTGATATTGGCGGTCGCGTACAAGGCATGGCAGATGCGATTTCGCATGCCAAGTGTCGGCTGGAGCGGCATGCTGCTTGCGGCATCGTTTGCGGCGCAGATTTTGGTCGGCGCGCTGACGGTCTGGCTGGGCTTTACGCCGGAAATAAAGGCGATACACTTGAGCATGGCTACGCTGGTGTGGATTGCGCTGGTGTTCGTGGCGGCGCTAGTCTATGTGCCACAGCGATTCACTGGCAACGAGCAAGCGCACGGCGACGATGAAATTGTCATCGCCGACGGTTTGTCCGACGGATTGATTGAAAGGGCATAAGGGCTTGACTACACAGACGACATCACAAGTTGCGTCGCCGTCCCAAAGCCTATTCAAGGCGTATGTGGAACTGACGAAGCCGCGAATCATCGTGCTGCTGCTGTTCACTGCGCTCGGCGGAATGTTCCTTGCCGCGCAGGGTACGCCCGATGTCGTGGTGATGCTGGTAGTGCTTGTCGGAGGCGCGCTAGCCTCCGCAGGCGCAAACGCGCTGAACCAGTGGTTCGACCGGGACATTGACGAGGCGATGTCCCGCACTCGCAAGCGCCCCGTTGTCGTTGGCGCAATCTCCAACACCCATGCCATCGCCTTCGGCGTATTGACGAATGTCGTCGCGTTCGCGCTTCTCGCCACGCTGGTCAACTTGCTCAGCGCCGTGCTGACGCTGAGCGCCACGCTGTTCTACGTGTTCGTGTACACAATGGCACTCAAGCGTACATCAACGCAAAATATCGTCATCGGAGGCGCGGCGGGCGCTATACCGCCGGCTGTCGGCTGGGTCGCCATAACGGGATCGCTCGATCTGCCAGCGATATACCTATTTGCCATCGTATTCTTCTGGACGCCGCCGCACTTCTGGGCGCTTTCGCTGTTGCTGAAGGACGATTATGCAAGCGCGAATGTGCCAATGCTGCCAGTGGTCGCGGGAGTGGATATTACGAAGCGTTCAATACTACTATACACGCTGCTGATGCTCGCGTTGACGACCATGTTCGCGCTTACGGGCGCGGTCGGTCTCGTCTATTTGGCGGGATCGGTCGTGCTGGGTGTGCTGTTCATCTACTACGCAGTGCGGCTGATGCAGCGTCCCGGCGTGGAAGGGGCAAAGCCGCTGTATCTATACTCGCTGCTGTATCTTGGAGCGCTCTTCCTTGCGATAATCGCGGACAGCCTGTTTAAGGTAGGGTGGTACTCGTGGATGTAGCGTAGCGCGGACTTCCCCCCAGAGGGCGCGCGTTAAGCAAGCGTGTATAATGTTGGGTGCGTATAATCTTGACTGACTTTAACTGCTCTGATAGATTTCTTACTCGGCGCTCTGATGATTCGCAGTCCGCATAGAAGGTGGTCGGCATCGGACGAAATAGACCTTATAAAGGGTCAGCTGAAGCGCGACGGAATAGGCAACTAACGAGAGGGTACAAGTATCAATATGCTGAAAAGCGCAGTGATCTTGAATAAGTTAGCGGGCGTGGTATTGCTGGGCATTCTGACTGCCCTGCTTACGGGCTGCACTACCATCATCAACCCCCAGAATCCTCAGTCAACCTTTGATACCCTCGGTCCTGTCGCCGAAAACCAGCTTTTCATTTTCTGGGTTATCTTCTTTGCTGGGTTAGTGGTCTTCATCTTCGTCGAAGCCGCGCTCCTGTATATGGTGTTCAAGTTCAAGCGGCGTGAAGGCGACGGTGACCCGGCGCAAACGCACGGAAACACACGCTTGGAAATCGCGTGGACAATCGCGCCGGTCATCGTGCTTGTCGTAGCGGCAGTTCCCACAGTGCAGGGCATCTTCTACGCAGACGCGGGTAGGTATATCAGCGCAAATTACCAGGCGGCCGCTGATGAAGGGCGCTTTCTGGAAGTGGATGTCATTGGCCACCAGTGGTGGTTTGAGTTCCGTTATCCTCATCCGACCAATGCCGGCGAGCAGATCGCAGTCGCCAACGAGATGTATGTGCCAGTCGGCGAGCCTGTTGTGTTCCTCTTGGATTCAGTGGATGTCATCCATAGCTTCTGGGTGCCAAAGCTCGCGGGTAAGGTTGACATGATCCCGAACAACGACAACATGATGTGGTTCGAAGCGTATGTGCCCGGCGAATACTTCGGGCAGTGCGCTGAATTCTGCGGCGTGTCGCACGCGAATATGCGCTTCAAAGTTGTAGCAGTTGCGCGCGACGAATTCGACCGCTGGCTGCTACATCAGGCAAACCCAGCTGCCGAGCCTTCCGACCCGCTTGCGGCACAGGGCAAGAAACTGTTCCGAGACGCAGGTTGCTCGGGCTGCCACGCAGATAGCAACAGTGTAATCAAGCTACGCGATGATGGCAGCAGGATACCCGGCAGGACAGGACCCATCCTGAACCATGTGGCAACGCGTCTGAATCACCTCGGCATGTTCCGCAATTCGGATGTGGACTTCGAGGATGCGAGCGGACGACGGCTCTACATCAACTCGCAGGGCATGCCTGCCGATGTAACCACAGGACGCTCGTTCATCAACGAATCCATGCTGCAAGCGAACCTTAAAGAATGGATAACCGATCCGGAATCTCTGAAGCCCGGCAACCTGATGGCGCGCGACGGCGAACCGTATATCGATCCTGCGAACGAACTGACAGAAGTCGAAATCGACGCGCTCGTGGCATACCTTATGACACTTAAGTAGCAGACCGGGCTCTTGTGAAGCGCGACAGCGACGCATTCTATCGAAATAAACTCGAACACACACTTCAACTATCACACACACACACCTAATGACGGAGCGAAACGGGAGGCGATACGGGATGACAACAATGGCGTTCCCTATACCCAGACCGACACACCCCACAGGGATATGGAATTGGATAACGACTATCGACCACAAGAAGATAGGCGTGCTATACGGCGTTACCGCGTTCATCCTGTTCCTGACGGGTGGTATCGAAGCGCTCCTGATGCGCATTCAGCTCGCCGGTCCTAACCAGGACATCGTAAGCGCCGAGATATTCAACCAGCTGTTCACAATGCACGGCACGACGATGATATTCTTGGCGATAATGCCGCTGAGTGCCGCGTTCTTTAACTTCGTAATTCCACTGCAAATCGGCGCGCGAGATGTAGCGTTCCCGCGTCTTAACGCCTTCAGCTACTGGACATTCCTCGCAGGCGCGATAATCCTGAAGATTAGCTGGTTCACCGGCGGCGCGACAAACGCTGGCTGGTTCGGCTACGCACCTCTGACAAGTGTCCAGCAAAACCCCGGCACCGGCATCGACTACTGGATTGTCAGCCTGCAGGTGCTAGGTATAGCGTCCCTTGCCGCGTCGTTCAACTTCCTCGTTACCATCATCAACATGCGTGCGCCGGGCATGTCATTCATGCGACTGCCTTTGTTCACATGGATGACTTTCATCACGAACATCCTCATTGTGCTCGCGTTCCCCGTTATCACAGTCGCGCTAATTGAACTATACTTCGATCGCAGCTTCGGGATGAACTTTTTCAATGTCGCGCGCGGCGGCGATCCTGTGCTCTGGCAGCACCTGTTCTGGGTATTCGGACACCCTGAAGTGTACATCCTTATTCTTCCGGCAATGGGTATCGTATCCGAAATCCTGCCCACATTCTCCAAGAAACCGCTGTTCGGCTATCCGGCGATTGTGCTGGCTGGCGCTATCATCGCCTTCATGGGGTGGATGGTGTGGAGCCACCACATGTTCACGGTCGGGCTCGGTCCTATCCCTGTAACCGTTTTCACTATTACCACGATGGCTATCGCAGTGCCTACGGGCATAAAGGTGTTCAACTGGATGGGCACTATGTGGGGCGGCTCAATGGATTTCAAAACGCCTATGTTATATGCCATTGGCTTCGTGGCGATGTTCACGATAGGCGGCATTAGCGGCGTGATGCACTCCATGGCATCCTCAGACGCGCAGCAGCAGGACACCTACTTCATCGTGGCGCACATTCATTATGTGCTGTTCGGCGGCGCGATATTTGCCATATTCGCGGGAATATACTATTGGTTCCCGAAAATTACCGGGCGGATGTACAGCGAGACTCTGGGCAAAATTAACTTCTGGATCACGATGGTGGGCTTCAACCTGGCGTTCTTCCCGCAGCACTTCCTCGGACTGGACGGCATGCCGCGCCGCATATACACATACGACGCGAGCATGGGCTGGAACCTTTGGAACGGCGTGTCCACCGCAGGCGTGATAATCCTCGCCATCGGCATACTTATTTTCATGCACAACATCGTCAAGAGCTGGCGCAAGGGTGAGCTGGCAGGCGGCGACCCTTGGGACGGGAGGACGCTTGAATGGTCCATACCTTCCCCGCCGCCGGAATATAACTTCGCAGAGATTCCCACTGTGTACGACAGGGACGATTGGTGGGCGCGAAAACGGCGCGAAGTCAGGCGTGGCGTACCGGTCGCGGGCGGTTCAGGCGAAGACGAACACCACGACATACATCTGCCGCAGCCATCGTACTGGCCGCTTGTGGTGGCGATAGGCTTATTCATCGGAGGCATAGGGCTAGTGTATCCCGTCGGCATGTACGCGATTTCCATGGTCGGTGTATTCATCGGCACGGTGGCGGTATACGCCTGGTCTTTCGAGCCTGTGAACGATCCTGAAGAAGGCGAGCAGGCGGCTCACTAATTCGGAGGCTGAATTAATGGCGCAAGCAACGGCGCACCACGGCGAACACGAGCCGACGACAACCGGCCTAAATCACAGGAAAATGCTCATGTGGGCGTTCCTTGGGTCGGACTGCATGTTCTTCGGCACACTTATCGCTACCTATTTGGTGTACAAAAATCGCAGCATTACGGGTCCCCTTCCCGAGGATGTGTTCAGCATCCCGGTTACCACGGTCAGTACCTTCGTCCTGCTTATGAGCAGTATGAGCATGGTGCTGGCATATGCGGCGCTGACGCGCAACAGCATGAAGACGTTCCGCATCTGGCTGGCGTCCACTTGCATACTAGGCGCGACATTCGTCGGATTTCAGGTGTATGAGTTCACCACATTCGCCAACTATGAGCACAAAGTCTACTGCGCAGATGTGGGTGTCAAAGAACTAACCCCGCTCAAGCAGCAGCTCGCCGAGAAGTGCGGCACCGAAGATGAGCACAACGGTGTAGTCGAAGAAGTCGTCGGTCTGACCCCACGAACAAACTTATTCGGTTCCACCTTCTACACGCTGACAGGCTTCCACGGCGCGCATGTGACGCTAGGTATTGTCTGGCTACTGTCTCTGTTCTTCCTATCGTTCAAGAAGGGCATGGTAACGCCCGAAAAAAACCTCGACCTCGACCTTGCGCCGCTATATTGGCACTTCGTTGACATCGTGTGGATTGTCATTTTCACCGTCGTGTACCTGTTTGGAGTATTTCCAGGATTCTAGCCGCCACACAAACGCGTTGAATAACCCAGAGGAAGCGAATGAGCCAAGAACACCAAGTCGCAGAAGAGCATGCCGAGGCGGAGGTCCATACAGGCCATCCCACGCCTCTAACATACTTCAAGGTAGCCATCACTCTGTCGGTGCTTACGGCGCTTGAATTCGGCCTATTTTATCTGGAATGGCTGAGCTACGGCATCATACCCGTCATGGGATTTTTGTCCGCCGCGAAATTCCTGCTGGTGGCGATGTTCTACATGCATCTGCGCTACGACAATGTGGGCATCAGCATATTCGGCAGGGATGTGCCGATATTCTCACTGATGTTCGTGGCTGGCCTGATAGTCGCTGCCGGAGTAGTGTTCGCGCTGATGGCGCTGTTCGCCTTCTTCACAGGCGGCGCTTAGACACACCTGGCGCGAGGAATGAAGCTTGAACGATATTGCGGGTTCGCTCTGGCTGCAATGGGAGGCGCACTGGGATGCTATGCTCGGTCTTGCGCTTCTGCTCGGTGCGTATCTCTATGGCGTGGGACCCCTGCGCGAGCGCTACAAGCTAGCGGACTACGCTGAGCCGCGCCAGATAGCGACATTCTGCGCCGGCATCGTGGTCATATTCTTCGCCCTGGCGTCGCCGTTGCACGTCCTGAGCGAGCAATTTCTGTTCAGTATGCACATGTCGCAGCACGTGCTGCTGACGCTGATAGCTCCACCGCTACTGGTGTTAGGCACGCCTGACTGGTTGCTGCGCCCGCTGTTTCGCCCGAACTGGTCGTTCCACATAGCGCGCGTGCTGACGCATCCAGTAACGGCGTTCGGTGCATTCAATGTGGTATTTTCGATATGGCACATACCCGCGCTGTACGAAGCGTCGCTGATGAGCGA
Source organism: Chloroflexota bacterium (assembly GCA_009838595.1). Classification (GTDB taxonomy): domain Bacteria; phylum Chloroflexota; class Dehalococcoidia; order Lucifugimonadales; family JADFKI01; genus Bin90. Next base: position 7,073 of record VXRI01000021.1, read on the forward strand.
AGCGGTGCACGCGCTGGAGCACATTCTGATGGTCGGCACAGCGATCCTGATGTGGTGGCCCCTGACGAGCAATCTGCCTGAGCTGCCGCGCCTGGATTACCCGTTCCAGATGGGCTACATA
>VXRI01000208.1 GCA_009838595.1 Chloroflexota bacterium
GCATTAGCATACCGGAGATTATGTCCAGCATCGGCGCGCCCGGCAGGTTGTGTCGCCCGTTTGGGTCGCCCTCGATGTGGAACATTGTGAGGTGCTTGCGAAAGTTTTGCACTAAGGCGCTGAACTCTTCGCCTTCTGCGACATGCTGGAATATGGATGTGCTTTGCGTCCGCTCGAAGTATTCAGCCGGGTTCAGCGCCGCGAACTGCACGATGGGCAGCGTTACAATGAGTGAGAACAGTGCCATTACACCGATGTTGGCTATCAGGCGGCGCCGGTCGTGCTTGCCGAATACTAGCGAGTGCAGCAGCACGAACGCTATGACCAGCGCGAACAGCCTATACGCCGCGTAGAACCACATGCCAAATCCCAGCATCGTGCCTGCAAGCGCGAAGTCCATCGCGCGTCCTTTGTCGAGCGCGCGGTATGTCAGCCAAGCCGTGAGCGCGGCGAAGAACGGCGCGGTGATGCCGTGCATGCCGATGCGGCTCCAGTTGATGTCCCAGCGCATTACCGCCGTCAGGAATGCTGCAATCAGCCCGGCAGCGACGCCGCTCATGTGGCGAAGCATCAGGAATATCGCCACAATGCCCGCCACACCGAACAATACCGCCACCAGCCTAGCGCTGGTTATCGACACACCCGCGAACTTGACGACCAGTGCGATGGGTAGCAGAAATAAGCTAGGCAAATTGTTCGATGGCACGTACAGCGCCGTATACGCGGGGTTTTCAGCTATGAGCCGCGCTTGGTCCAAATTGTCGGCTTCGTCGAACCATAAGCCCGGCGGAAAGCCGTCCAAGTTGTACAGCCGTATGAGCAGCCCGAACAGCAATATCGCGGCGAGTGCTACCCATGGCAACAATCCGCGCGGCTCGAACGAAACACGATACCCGCGCCGAAATCGCGCGATGAATGCCGACCAGCCACCATCGAACGCTGGTACAGACGCAAGCGTTAGCGCGACCGACAGCGCGTAGCTCCACCACGCCTGAGTGTACGGCGCGCCTTTGGGGAACATATACAGGCTGAACGTCGCCGCCAGCAGTCCCATGATGAACAGCAGTACGCCGATTTGCCGCTCGGACATGCCTAAGGCTGTCATTGGACTGATTTGTGATGGACTTGGGGGTATTGGAGCAGCAGACGCCGGTGCGTCGGTCGCTTCGTTTTCGGCTGTCGCACTTGAAGGTGTCGAAGGCATGGCGGTCTCTTGCGAAGCGGGAAGCTGCGCAAGAGACGACGGCGGATGACTCGGTTTGGAAATGTCCGCCCTTTCCGACGACTTCGTATTCCGTTCAGACACGGCAACCGGGGCATTGCCAAGCAACAGTTGGAGGTCTAGCCAGAACAGCGACAGCGAGCGGCGCGACATTCTGCCTAAGGACACGGCAAACGCCAGCGCGCTCACTGCAAGCGGCGCGAGCGTCCACACGATGCCGAAAAAGGCGTAGGCGAACAGCGCGATGGCTAGGAGCGACACAGCGAACGCGATGAGCAAGAAGCGCAGCCGCACGCGGTTCATCGTGGAGGGACTGACGGATACCATAGGAGACTACTACGTTTGAGGTGGCTCTTCGGTGGTCAGCACGCCCTTCTCGTACAGATCGTCTATTTGCGTGGCGGAATAGCCTAGTTCGGCGAGCTTTTCGCGGTTGTGCTCTCCTAACAGCGGCGTCGGTTTGCCATTGATGGCGCGTGTCTCGGCAAACGTCACGCAGTTAGCGCAGTAGTGCATCTTGCCGTATATTGCGTGCTGGTGCTCGACAAGCATGCCGTTGGCGAGTACCTGCTCGTCTTCAAAGAAGCCGATGTTGTACTGTTCGGTTACATCTGCACAGCTCACGCCCGCCGCACGCAAGCGCGCAAGCCATTCGGACGCAGGCTTTCGCGCGAATACATCTGTGAGCAAGTCCCACAGCGCGTCGTCATTCTCCGCTCGCTTGGATTCGGTCACAAAACGGTCGTCATCCTGCAAGTCGCTTTGTTCAATAACGGCGCAAACGATTTCCCATTCTTCCTGGCTCTCGGCTATGAGATACATCCAGCCTTGCTTGGTCTCGAAGAGCCTATGCAGCGCATTCAGTCCGTACTGCCCGCCGTCTGCGATTGGCGGCGATGTTTTGCCTTCGTAGCGCAGGAAGTCGTCTTCGCGTAGGGTTGCGCCGGCGTTTAGCAGGTTGCAATCAACCTTTTGCGCGACGCCGGTTCGTTCGCGCGCGTACAGCGCCATTATCGCCCCAAGTGCGACCATTCCGCCGGACGAGAAGTCTGTCGGCGCGAGTTGCGCGAGGAACACTGGGGGGTTGCCGCGCCCTCCCTGCGCGAACTGCAATCCCATCCACGCCTGCGCCAATGGGTCGACGCCGGGCCGATGGGCATACGGTCCGTCCCAGCCGAATGCGGTCGTATGCGCTTGAATGAGCGCGGGATTGATCCGATGCAGGGCATCGGCGGATAGTCCCATACGGTCGGTGGCGCCCGGTCGCATATTCGCAAGCATAATGTCGGCATCGGCGGCGAGTTTCTGCGCGACCACTTGTCCTTCCGCCGTCTTAGTATTTGCTGCGACTGAGCGCTTGTTGGAGTTCAGGTACAGGAAATACTGCATTCCCGCGGGCCTGGAAATATCTCCGTATGGCGGCTCGAATTTAATGACATCCGCGCCGAGGTCTCCAAGGCATTTGCCTGCCGCCGGTCCGGCGATGACATTGGTCATCTCCATCACGCGCACGCCATCAAGCGGCGGTGCGTCTTCTCGTGGCTGAGTATCGGTCGGTTCGGACAATTCGACGCCGGCGAATTCGGAGAGAACGCTGTTGGTGTGCTGACCGCGTGTAGGACGCGGCGCGCGAACCACGCCCGGCGTGTGCGTGAACTTGATAGGATTGCCCATCTGTCTGACATCGCCGACAACTGGGTCGTGCATGTCTAGCAGCATGTCATTGGCGATGACCTGGGGGTTGTCCATCGAATCGGGCGTGGTGCTGGCACGCGCGAACGGCACATCGGCATCTTCGAAGATGCGCTCCCACTCGGCGCACGGCTTGGTCTTGAGCACGCTCGCCACGATGTCGAACAGCTCGGCGCGCGCTTCTTCGCTTTCAGGGCGTCTGCCGTCACCGTATCTCGGATTGGCGAGCAGCTCGGCGATACCCATCACCGTTGCAGCGATGTCCACGAATCCACCGTGAATGCAGCCAATCTGAATCCAATTGCCGTCCGCGCACTCGAACACGCTATAAAACGGACCGCCGCCCGCCGTGGTGAGCTGGAATGGTCGTTGCTCTAAATGCTCGCCGATGACCTTAGGTGCGAACATCATCGCACCTGCCATAACGGAGGTATCCACCTTGCGCCCGAATCCTGTCTTCTCTCGCGCGTACAGCGAAGCGGTAATGCCCTGCGCGGCTAGAACTGCCGTCCCAAGGTTCACAACCGGATGCACGACATGCACAGGACCTTGTCGAAATCCGGGTTGCGATGCCAGAATGCCCATGCGCGCCATTACCAAATGCTCGTCGCCGGGTTCGTCGCGCATGGGTCCTTGCTTGCCGTACGCGGTGATGGAGCAATGTACGAGACGCGGGTTGATGCGGCGCAGTTCGCCGTAGTCAATAAGCGCCTGATGCGGCGAGTGCGGCTCGAAATCTTCAATCAGCACATCGACTTGAGACGCTAACTTGTGGAAGACATCAGGCTGCGCGGAAATGTCCAGATAGACACTTTCCTTGCCTCGATCCCAGACCATATAGATCGGCTGCGTGCGGTCGTTGTTGTCATCCGGAAGTTCGAGACGGATTACGCGCGCGCCGTTGTCGCAGAGAAACATGCCGGCTAAACCGCCCGGCCTCTGTCTCGTTAGGTCAAGCACCGTTATCCCGTCTAGTGCGCTCGGCATCGTTGCATTCCCGTTTCACTAAATGCTTGCGTGTGCTGGCAACCGTCGCGCATGGTACGCCTACCCGCCAGTCCAAAGATGCCGCAAATTGTAACATGAGCGGTGGCAGAATACAGGTTAATTCCGTCAGACTGGCGTTTGGTTCGTCGGTTGGTCGGTATTTTCGGTTAGTTGGTGGTTGGGGGATTGTGATGGTTTTCCTGCTTGCCTTGTCATCGGCACGAGCGCCGGATTATTCCAGAGTAGCAACCTTATGCGCTTCAATCCAATCCCAATCCAGCGCATACCCCAGCCCCGGCGCGATTGGCGCTTCGATTACTGCCCTATTATTTGGGACGATGTCTTCGATTAATCCGAACTGGTGCGCTTCGGTGGGCAGCCAGTATTCGTAGTAGGCGCAGTTTTGCACGGACCAGATTACATGTAGGTTTGCGATGTTGAGCAGCGAGTTGCCTGCCGTGCCTATCTCGCAGTTCATGCCGAAGCCTTCTGCCATTGAGCATAGCTTCTTCAAACCAGTAATGCCCAATTTTCTCGCGGTGCCGCGCACTAGGCGCAGCGCCTTCAGGCGGATGTAATGGTAGCCTGTCTGAAACTGGTTCTCCGGCTTGTCGCTCATGCAGATTGGCGTTACGAGGCGGCGGCTCAGCTCGGCGATGTTGTCGTATTCGTGCACGGGAATTGGGTCTTCGAACCAGTAGAAGCCCAGTTCGTCCGCCGCGCTGCCAATCGCCAATGCCTTGCGGAAGTCATAGCCGTTGTTCGGGTCGAGCATCAGCTCCATATCGTCGCCCACAATGTCACGTACACCCGCCATCATCTCGATGGTGTCGGATGTACTCATCACGCCCGGGTGAATCTTGTACGCGCGATAACCGGCATCTCGTAACTGCCGCGCTTCGTCGAAATAGCCTTCAGGCGTCTCGTGGCGCGGCGGGTATGTGGCGTAGAACTCGGTCTCTTCGCGGCTTGCGCCGAGCAGCTTGTACACGGGCACGCCGGCCGCTTTGCCCGCGATGTCCCAAAGCGCCACGTCCACCGGCGCCCAGGCGTTCATGTTCAGCCCGCGCCGTCCACTCAGAATCGGCAGTCGATTCCACAGACGCTCTCTACCGTATGCGTCTTGCCCGACGATTTCGGGCTTGAGCACATTGAGAATTGCACCGAACTGCCCGTGCCCGCCGCCTCTGAAATCACCAACGAAGCAGTTGCCTTCCACGCCTTCGTCCGTCAAGATACGCAATACGCCCTGCTCCACTTCGCCGCGAAAGCGCCCCAAGTCGGAGTCCAACCCGGTATCGGGCAGCGCGCGCCGCACGACTTCGATTTTGACATCAGTTACTTTCATTGCCGTTCTCCGTCCGGTGAGTTCATTATAGTTTAGTTCCCGTTGATTACGATTGGCGACTGCATTGTTCGCGCTTGTTGCCGCTGCCTCAAGGCGCGCTTATTGTAGCAGACGGATGTGGAGAACCGCAGAGTTGACGATAAGCCTGTTATCATCCGTAAAATTCATTATAGAATCTAATCTTCCCACACAGGGGATTCAATTCGACTAATTTGAATACTTGCCGGTATGCGTAGGGGCGACCGGCCGGTTGCACCTACCGTCGTTAAGCCGCCGCGAGTTGGACTTCGGACTCAGCCGGATATGCTGAATAGTCTGCTACCATTCGCATCATAGAAAATCTTTCAGAGCATTGGAGACGATTATGCTGGACATTCTGATTACAAACGGGCAAGTTGTGGACGGCACTGGCAGCGCAGGATACTACGCGGCTGTGGGTGTGCAGGGCGATACAGTGTCCATTCATAGGGGCGATACGTCGCATATTGAGGCGACGCGGGTGATTGACGCGACCGGGTATGTAGTTTGCCCCGGCTTCATCGACCTGCACTCGCACGCGGGCTTGACGATACTCGGCGAGCCGCACCACGACCCTAAGGTGCGGCAGGGCGTAACAACCGAACTCATGGGTATAGATGGCATATCACACGCGCCGTTCAAGACTCAGGAAGAGTTGCACCGCTACATCTGGCTAGACTCCGGGCTGAACGGCTACCCGCCGATGCCCGCCGACTGGCTGTCGGTCGCGGACTATCTGGACAAATTCGACAATACCGTCGCCATCAATGTGGCGTACATTCTAGGCAACTCTCCGGTGCGTATATGGTCGGTCGGCTGGAACGATAGACCCGCGACCGCTGATGAGATGGCGGACATGAAAGCGGTCGTGCGCGAGGCGATGGAAGAAGGCGCTTGGGGTCTTTCTACCGGACTGGATTACCCGCCCGGCGCATACGCACCGACAGATGAACTTGTCGAACTGTCCGAAACGGCGGCGAGTCTAGGCGGTATCTATCACACGCATACTCGCGCCAGTCTGCGAGCTCAAGGGCTGCTCGCGCCGTGGGAAGAGGCGCTCGAAATCGGGCGGCGCTCCGGCATTCCCATACATCTGACGCATTACCGTCAGAGCGAGCAAGGCGTTGGCAGCCACCTAGACTATCTCGGGCTGGTGGAGAACGCGCGCGATGAGGGCATGGATGTTACCTTCGACTGCTATACATACCCTTACTCTGGCACGACCATAACAATCGGGCTGCCGCACTGGGCGAAGGACGGTGGACCGGAGCGGCTGATGGCGGCACTGCTGGATCCGCATGACCGTGCGCGAATGGCAGTCGAAGTATCGCGGGACAGGCTGCGAGATAACTGGCTGACGAACTTCACGCAGCCGCAGAACAAGCAGTACGAAGGCAGGCTCATCACTGATATAGCCGAGATGCGCGGGCAGGAGCCGGCGGATGCGCTATTCGACCTGCTGCTGGAAGAGAACTTGGGCATATCGACGGTCGGGCTAGGCACGAACGCACAGACTTTGCACGCCTTCGTGTCGCACCCGGCGGGGATGATTGCATCGGACGCGATACTGTTCGGCGAATACCCGAATCCGCGCACATACGGCTGTTTCCCCATTGTGCTGGCAGAGTTCGTGCGCGCGGAGAAGCACCTGCGTCTGCCTGAGGCTATCCGCAAAATGACATCATTCCCGGCCCAACGGCTCGGATTGCCGGACAGGGGAATCCTGCGCGACGGATTCAAGGCGGACATCGTCATCTTCGACCCGGCGACGGTCAAAACGCACGCCACACGCGAAGACCCGCACCACTATCCGGTCGGCATCGACTGGGTGATAGTCAACGGCGAAGTAGTCATCGAAGATGGCGAGAACAGCGGCGCGCTGCCCGGTCGCGCGCTGCGGCGGGGACGCTGATTCTGAC
>VXRI01000354.1 GCA_009838595.1 Chloroflexota bacterium
CCGGTTCCTCGAAGCGCCGGCCACCCGCACCGACCCGCCCTCAAGTCGGAACACCCCCACCAAACCATCCCCCCACGCGACCGCAAGCACAGGAATCGGTATGACCAGGGAGAGGGCGTCTTCGGCTTGCTTGCGCTGCGCTGCGGCGAGCCGTTCGCGCTGCTCGTCCATATTCTCCACGCTCACACGGCTAACATCGCCAATTCCACGCGCATAGTCCATTAATTCGTCCGGCGTTTCAGTATGCACATGCACCCTGATGACCGACGCATCGCCGATGACGACCCCGGAGCTGCCGCGCGCATTCATTTCTCCGCGCAGTCCATCGATATCCATGCCTTCACCGCGAATGACGAACTGCGTGCAATAGCCATGCCCTTCATGTTCAGTCATGTCAAGGAAATCAAGCGATACAGTAATCTCTGAAATATCAATGCCATCCGGCAACGGCATGTCCAAGTCTTCAGGAGATGAGTCGTCTTGCGCGACCCAGCGGCGAACGCCTTCAAGTATCATCCACAAGCCCAAGCCGCCTGAATCTACCACGCCCGCTTCTTCCAAGCGTGGCAGCAGCGTAGGCGTCAAAATCACCGCTTCGTGCGCAGCTGTACAGACGCCTCGCAGCATCGTTTCCGCGTCATCATTTTCGCTGCTTTGCTGTGCGGCTGTGGCAGCGTGTGTGAAGACCGTCAACATCGTGCCTTCGACAGGATTGCCAACTGCGTTGTACGCATATACTGTCGCAAGCTGGAGCGCGTTGGCGAAATCGTTGACGCTCACGCATTCTTTACCGTCGAACGCCTCTGCCATTCCCTTGAAAAGCTGCGACACGATAGAACCGCCGTTGCCCTTCGCGCCCAGACACGCGCCATCCCACATCGCCCTTGCTACCGCCGCCGCCGTGCCGCCTTTCGCCGCGCGCGCCTCTTCCAGCGTGTCGCGCAGTGTGAGCAGCATGTTAATGCCCGTGTCACCATCTTGCACAGGGAACACATTGAGACGGTTCACCAGATTCACATGGCATTCCAAAACTTGGGCGGCAGTCGTAAACATCGCCAACAATTCGTCGCCCGACCAGCGGGCTGATAGCGTGGCGTTTTGGAGCTCGACTGTCATTTTCGTTGCCCTTTCACCTGAAGTATGCTATCTTTGTGTACGAATTCACAGGTGAAATCCCGTGCGTGTCCGTGTGCATTTGCGTCAGTTGGGCATATACAACTTACGGCGAGATTATACTCCGCTCAATAGGAATAGTAAAGGTGAAGTATGGCAGTTTGCGAAGTGTGTCTTAAGTCTGGACAGTCCGGCAACAATGTCAGCCACTCCAAGCGACGCACACGAACGCGGTGGATGCCGAATGTGCAGAAAGCGACCGTGCTAGTGGATGGGACAGCGAAGAAGATGCGAATCTGCACACGCTGCCTACGCACGCACTACAAGCAGCTTATGAAGGGCTAAATAGTCTTGCAAGATATTCTGCTGGTTGGCTTGAGCCACAAGACGGCGCCGCTGGAAGTCCGTGAGTCCGTCTCTTTCATGAGCGATCAGGTTTCGGAAGCGCTGCCTATCCTAGGCTACGAGCTGGGCGAAGCCGTAATCCTCGCCACTTGCAACCGCTCCGAGATTTACACGGTTACGGACGACGTGCCACAGGCAGTCGAACGGATACACCGATTCGTCGCCGAACACCATGACCTGTCTGTGGAGAGCGTGACACCGTACCTCTACGAACGCACAGGTAAAGAAGCTGTGCATCACTTGTTCAAGGTGTCGAGTGGCCTGGATTCCATGATTGTTGGCGAAGCGCAGATACTCGGTCAGGTGCGCAACGCGTTGAGCACAGCCACGGAAGCGAACACTGCCAAGATGACCGGCGCAGGTTTGTTCCACGCTGCGCTGAGAGTCGGCAGGCGAACGCGCAAGGAAACGAACATCGGGCGCAACCCGTTGTCTATCAGCTACGCAGGTGTGCGACTTGCTCAGCGTGTGCTGGGCGACATTTCTAATAAGCGCGCACTGCTTATCGGCGCAGGTGAGGCTGGCAGTCTCGTCGCGCGGGCGTTGCGCACAGTTGGCGTTGGCGACCTGATAATTGCAAACCGCACCGAAAGCAAAGCGCAGGAACTCGCAGATTACCTGAGCGGCACGGTCGCACCGTTCCATAATCTCGAAGAATCGTTGAAAGCCGCGGACATCGTGATTGCGGCGACGGATTCGCCTAGCTACGTGATTACGCCGGACATGCTGTGCACACATGAGCGCGACCATGAAGGCTCGCCTCTGTTCGCCTTTGACTTGGCAGTTCCGCGCGACATTGATCCGCGCATAGCCTGCGATCACAATGTGCAGCTGTTTAACATCGACGACCTCTCCGCAATCGCAGAAGAGAACATGACAGAGCGCCATCGCGCCGCTAAATACGCTGAACTCATCGTAGACGACGAAGTTGAGAAATTCATGCTGTGGTGGGATTCACTGGACGCACTTCCTACCGTGAAGGCGATAAGGCAGAACGCAGACGACATCCGCCGCCGTGAGTTGAACAAGGCGCTCGACTTGCTCGGCGATATGTCGCCAGAAAACCAACAGGTTGTCGAGACGCTAACCCGCTCCATCGTGAACAAGATACTACACGACCCAACCGACTCTCTGAAGAAGGGAGCGACTAAATCACAGATTAGAGTTGCCAAAAACCTGTTCCGTCTGTAGTGCGCTGACGCAACTAGGAGGTAGAGATGGCCGAATATAATAAGAGCGAAGCAATGAGCTGGGCGCGCGAAAATCTGCGCGGACAGTGGACGACCCTGATGACCCCCTTCACGCCCGGAGACGAGTTCGACGGAGAGGGCATGCGCAGCAATATCCGCCATATCCGCTCGCTCGGCACGCAGGGCGGCGGATGCACATGGGGCATGGGCGAATTCTGGAGCCTGACGCAAGAAGAGCGGCTGCGAGTCTTCGACGTGGTCGCGGATGAAGCAGGCGGCGAATGGCCCATCGCTGCGCATGTGACACACACTTCCTACAAAGACATGATTGCGCTCGCGAAGCATGCGGAAGAGGTCGGGTTCGACTTGCTAATCTGCGCCGCGCCGTACTTCGTCACCAAGACCGAAGCGCAGGTCGTTGACTGGATGCAGACGCTCGCGGACAACACCAACCTCGCCATCATGTACTACAACTCACCGCAGTTCGGCATAGTGATGAGCGCGCAAGGGCTTGGGCAAATCTGCTCTATCCCTAATGTCGTAGGCGTCAAAGAGGCGAGCTTCAACCCGGAACTGTCCATCGAAGCGCACCAACTGCTAGGCAGGGAATCCATCATCAGCACGCCGGACGAATGGATTATGTTCAAGGGACGCGAGCTGGGCTTTGAGCAGCAGGTTATGTTCGCCAATACCTCGGACTGGCGGTTCGACCTGCCCGGCAAAAACTACTACAACCAGTTCATAGACAAGGCGATGCGCGGCGACCTAGACGACGACTTCTACGCGAAGCATGTACGCCCGATAAAGGCGGTCTCCGACAAGTGGTGGGCGAGCACGGTGCAGAAGGCGAACGGCGCTCTACCCGCTCCAATGTGCAAGTACTGGGGTGAAGTGATGGGAATGGCAGGCGGACATGTCCGGCAGCCACACATCAACCTCACCGGCGAAGAGAAAGCAGAGCTGAAGGCGGACGTCGAAGCGGCGCTAGCCGATCTGTAGCTTGTGCGTTTTCGCAGATATTCACAGGGTAGTATGGGCACCGGAACACGAGCAACACTTAACATTCAAGGAAGGTTCTCGCTATGATTTTGATGGTGAGCGTTCAGAACTTGGAAGAGGCGCTGCAAGCCCTGAAGGGTGGCGCCGACATTATCGATGTGAAGAATTTGCAAGAAGCGCTCGTCGGTTCGGCGCATCCGAATATCGTCCGCGATGTTCGCACAGCAATCCCGATGGAGCGACATGCGAGCGTCACTCTTGGCGTCGTGCCGCATCAAGTTGGCACGGTCGCAATGGCAGTCTATGCCGCCGGCGTCATCAACGCCACATCGGTCAAGGTCGGCTTTATGGACCACGAATACGAACTCGCGCTCGAGACGCTGCACGCCAGCCGCGAGGCGCTCGACGGCTTCGAGACGAAGCTAATCGGCTCGCTGTTCGCGGACAACGCACTGTTCGGGGGGCTTGAGCCGCATCATATGAACAAACTGGCAATCGAGACCAAATGCGATGGCTGGCTGATTGACACACTGACGAAAGACGGCCGCAATCTGTTCGACTTCATCCGCGAGGAAGAATTGCGTGACATGGTGTTTGAGGGCAAAGAAGCGGGCATGAGTACGGCGCTGTCGGGACATTTGCGCATCAGCGACCTCGACGAACTTGCGCGCATCAACCCGGACATCGTGGGCGTGCGCGGCGCCGCCTGCCAGAAGTTGGACGACAGGACTTCCAGCGTTCACTGGGAGCCGGTCGCCGAGTTCAAGCGGCAACTCGATATGCGCCTTAGCGGCGAAGTCGATGTGTTCGCCACCGCTCCGGCAGTGGCGTCTAGCAATGGCTCGACGAACGGCAGCACGGGTAACGAATGGGTCGTTATCGATGGCACGGGAAAGACTTGCGCCGGCATAATCGCAGCACTGACGGAGCACATCGACAACGACGGCGAGTCATTCGTCGAAGTGCTAATCCCCGATGTGCTGAACACATACGATGTAATCGTCTGGGCGGAAAAACGCAATCACAGTATCCTAACGCAGCGCAATGACGACGCGGGCTTCGTCAGAATGCTCATCAAGCCATGATTGGCGATAAGTCGCTTTCTGAATAGCCTTGCAAATTGTGTCGAAACGAAAAAGCGGCGCGTATCCCTTCCCTGTGTTACGCGCCCTTCTTTATGCCAGACCGAATGCCATTTCTCATTAACGGCTAATTTGCCGTATTCAACACAGCCATGCTACGATTAACTGACAGCGGAGAGAGATAACGCGCAATGGTCCCTCAGATATTGCAGGACATAGCATTCTATGTGGGTTTCATCACAGACCTGCTAGTGCTGATTATAATCCTAGTCATCTTGTTCACCGTTGTAGCAATATATCGAAAGGTTACGCAAGCCCTGAACTCAGCAGGACGCATCCTGGAAAATACCGAAGAAATCGTCAACACGGTGTCCGAAAACATCGTCAGGCCGGCGGCGGCCGGTTCAGGTGTTGCTTTCGGTGTCGGCAAGATATTCGCCTTCCTCAGAGGCACAAAGAAGCAGTGAAAGGATAAAAGCAAAGATGGCAAACAATGGCAGTGGCGGCTCGTTCGCAATCGGCTTCATACTCGGGGGCATAGTTGGTGCACTCGCGGCATTGCTGCTAGCGCCCAAGAAAGGATCAGAGACGCGCAATGACCTCGTAGAGCGCAGCGTGGCGATGCGAGCGATTGCGGAGGAACTCGCGGCACAGGCGAGAACGCAAGCGAAAGACCGCGCATCGGTCGGCGCAGCACAGGCGCGCGAGCGAATAAATCCGGTCGTCGAGCAAGTCAGCGCGCGCATAAACCGCAACCCCGATAGAGCCGACGAAGCTAAGGACCCTGAGGCGCAGCAGAACACCTAGCCCCGAAATTGCAATCCACTAAGAAATCCCCGCCTGAGTATATCGTCAAGCGGGGATTTCTTATTGGCGAAGCACTCCTTCTTCCCTTTTGGGGGATAAGATAGGATAGGGCAAATTGAGCACTACTTACTCCGCCACGAACTTCGGGTAAGACCCCAACACCTTCATCGTCGATGCCTTCTCCGCTATCGCATCCAATGCGTGGCGAACTTCCGCATCCTCATGATGCCCTTCAATATCAGCAAGGAAGAAATACCGTCCCAAGCTAAGTCTGGTCGGCCGCGATTCAATCTTGTTCAGGTTGATTCCCCTGTTCGAAAACTCCATAAGCACGCCGACCAAGCTGCCCGGTCTGTCCGCATCGAAGTGGAAGCAGATAGAAGTCTTGTCGTTGCCGGTAGGAGCGCCGTCTTCCGACGCAAGTACGATGAACCTCGTGGCATTGCTGTGGTTGTCCTCAATACTCTCTTCTACTATCTGCACATCGAAGAATGACGCCGCCCGCTTGCCGGCAATCGCGACCGTGTTCAATTCGCTGTCAACCATTTCGCCAACGGCGGCTGAATTGCTCAGCGATGGCATTGTGGTCGCGTTTGGAAAACGCCGCCGCAGGTAATCTCGGCACTGCCCCAACGACTGCGGATGCGAATACACGACTTCAATCGCGTCAATATCCGTGCCTTCCTTTGCGAACAGGCAGTGGTGTATTGGAAGGACAAGCTCGCTCTTTATCTTGAATTGCGTTTCGTGTATCAGCAGGTCGGCAGTGAAGGTTACCGCGCCTTCGAGGCTGTTCTCGATCGGCACAATGCCTTCGTCCGCTTCGCCTATATGCAAAGAATCGATGACGCCGGGCAGCGACGCCGCAGCGATAAGTTCGGCGTCGCTATCGTACATCAGCGCAGCCTCCTCGGAATATGTTCCTGGTGGGCCTAAGTATGCAATCCTTTGTGCCATCGCTCCGCTTCTCCGTGTGTATGCGCGCCCGCGCATATCGGTCCCGCCTGTATTCAGACTGCGTGCGGTCAATCTATGCTTGTTGGAATCAACGCATTAGATCAGACTGTCAAGTCGTCAAGTATTACATCATCTGCGGCGACAATTAGCCAGTCATTGGCGCGCAACCGGTCCTTGCTCTCAGGCTTGAGCGTTATGTTCCTGCCGCGCGATATTGCCAGCACCGCTTGGCTAGAGTCTCGCGGATTGTGGAAGCCGGGCAACTCGTCGATGCTGAACTCCGAGAATCTGCTCGGCACCTTAATCTTGCTGATGCCGAAATTGGGCAGGATTTCCATATATTCCTGCACATCGGGGTGGAAGAGCGAGTGTGCCAAACGCGCGCCCATCTCCGTTTCCACTTGCACGACCTTGTCCACGCCGAGCCGTTCCAATGTGTTAGCGTGCAGCTGGTCGCCGGCGCGCGCCACAATATACTTCATGCC